>JASHVW010000081.1 GCA_030044395.1 Verrucomicrobiia bacterium | reverse complement strand
TTCAGGTTGCGCAAACGCGTGGACGGCCGTACCGGCTCTTCTTCACGGATGACGCGCCGAATTTCATCAAGGCCGTCTTTAAGGATTTCCTGTGTGTCGAATGGTGTCGAGCCCGTAGATAGTTCGTAGAGCAGCACGCCCAGGCTGTAAATGTCGCTGCGCGTGTCTGCATCCACGTTTGTCATTGCGGCTTGTTCCGGACTCATATAGGCCGGTGTGCCAATCAGCATCTCAAAGGCCGTGAAAAGTGTTTTGTCAGTCAATCGCTGATTTAAGGTTGCCTTCGCAATGCCAAAATCAATCACAACAGGCAAGGCCATGCCTTCGACCGTCGTGGTGACCAGGATGTTGGACGGCTTGACGTCCCGATGAATAATTCCCTTCTGGTGGGCATGCTGAATCGCGTGGCAGACCTGGGTGAACAATTGTAATCTTCCTTCCAGGGATAATGCGTTTTGGTCGCAATAGTCTGTAATTTTAACCCCGCGGATTAATTCCATTACAAAATAGGGCCGGCCGGATGCCGTGGTGCCCGCATCAAGTACCTTGGCTATATTCGGATGGTCCATCAGGGCCAGGGCCTGCCGTTCCGCTTCAAACCGGGCAATGACGTTTTTAGTGTCCATTCCAGGCTTGATGATCTTGAGGGCAACGCGGCGCTTTATGGGTTCATCCTGCTCTGCCATAAACACGACGCCGCAGCCGCCTTCCCCAATTTGTTGCAGCAACTTATAACGGTCAATCCTGTCACCCGGCTTCTCCCCGATCTGGGCAGCGCGCGTTTTCTCCGCCTCTAAACTCCACGGCGAATCTTCCATGAATCCCCTGGAACGCTGGTGGACTGCTATGAGATCTTCAACTTTGCGCCGAACTTCCTCGTTACCCGCGCAAGCCTCTTCCAGATAGACTCTGCGAGCCTCTAACGAAAGCTCCAGCGCCCTGGTAAATATCTCAATTTGGCGGTCTGCTTCGTGGTCCATGGAATCAAAACACGACGTCATCCCTTCTCCATTTCATCCAGCAGCCAGGCCCGGGAGAAATTCCAATAATTTTTAGCCGTAGAAACTGAAATATTCAAAACCTGCGAAATCTCTTCATTGGTCATGCCCGCAAAGTATTTCAATTTCACGAGTTCCGCCTGAACCGGGAACTCCTGCGAATATTTCTCCAGCGCCTCGTTCAACGCCAAAAGGTTTTCAGAGGGGTCAGGTGAAGCCAAATGAGATTCAATTTCTCCGAGATCAATTTGAACCTGCCCGCCCCCGTGGCGTCGTGTTTGCCTGCGCCGCGCCCCATCAATCAGGATGTGCCGCATGGCCTCAGCGGCAGCGCGAAAGAAATGGGCGCGATTTTGAAAAGTCCGGTCGCGGTCGCCAACAAGCTTAAGCCAGGCTTCGTGAACCAGCGCTGTCGGCTGAAGCGTTTGATTGGGTGCGCTCGAGGCGAGTTTGCTCGCCGCCAGGTGCCGCAACTCGTCGTAGACCAGGCTCAACAATTGCTCCGCTGCTTGCGGTTTCCCTTTTTCGATCGCCGCGATGACCACTTTAGTCTCGTTCATTACGTTTGTTGTATGCTTGGACCGTAAAAATAACGGCCCACTCGTGAAGAAACCAACCCCTTTTTCTGCTGTTTTTTGCCCGGCGACTCTTGTTTGCGGTTCAAAAACTGGTCTCATAAAATCTCCATTTGTGCATAAAACTCGGCTGTCATGCCGATAGCCCCATAATAATTAACGAGATTCTGAGGAAGGAAGGCCAACCCAATTCGTGCGAATTTAGAATCCCGAAGAATTCAGAATTTTTGAGATCGGATTGGCCCTTATTCTCGAAATTCTCGTTCCTCTAAATGAAGGCGGCAATTGAGCAACGGAGGCAAAGGAAATAGCATGTCTGTGTATAAAAACATACTCCTGGCTTTCCAGGCGAGCACAACCGATGCATCAACGGTTGAACAGGTCAAATCGTTGGCGAACCAATCGCAGGGTCATGTCATCTTGCTGTCCATTGACAATCCAACGGCCCGGGCCGACTGCCGGTACCTCGCTCAGTTAAGGCAAATGACTCGTGAATTTCGATCTGCTGGAATTTCGGCTCGACTCAAACTGAAATGTGGGGATCCGGCTGGTGAAATAGAAAAACAGGTCCGTCTGCAGAATTTTGATCTTGTCGCCGTCGTCACGCGTAAATGTCGTTCTTTGGCCGATTTCGTTTTTGCCTCTGAAGTCAGCCGCATCCGGGGCAGCATTAAACCGCCGGTTCTTCTTTTTCCGATGGACGAGCTGCCCGGCAAGACCCGTCCTTCTGCTGCGGCGCAACTTCACGCAACAGATAGAGACGGCTCGATATCACAAAATCCGATGACTGCGCGAAAAACATACAATTTGCGCATTTGCGAAGCGGTGTCATATATGAAGGGCAGCCATCGAAAGTCGGTGGCACGAAGGAACAAGGAAGATCGAAATAACGAGGAGGTCGTAGCGCTATGTTGAACCGAACCGAGACCGTCTCTCAGACATGCCTCTCACCAGCCTGTCCGCCAGGCCTGGCGCAAGGATTTGCAAACCAAAAAACGCGGGCAATTGATCTGGCCCGGTTGACCGGGGGCACAACGCTGCGCGTTAAATTCACTCTCTCAGGCCGCGGGCGGGGGCTTCCCGTTGGATTTGATGAAAACCTGCTCCGCATCGGCCAGGAAGCTTTAACGAACACCTTTTGCCATGCCCGGGCACGCCAGTTTAAGGTGAAACTTGCCTTTGACGAAAGGGAAGTCCAATTGCTCCTTCACGATAATGGTTGTGGTTTTGAACCGGCGGAACGAAGCCAGAGCTTCGGCTTGAAAAGAATGAATGAGAGGGCTGATACCATTGGAGGGAGTATTTCCGTTAACAGTGCAAAGGGCCTTGGCACGACGATTTGCCTCAGGCTCCCCTCTCATCATAACGCAAAAAGGTTAATGAAGATTAGCCTGGCCGTGTAACAGGCGCGGCCACGCGCTTTTGATAGGATTGCCATCAACAACAAAAAAAAGAAAGGAAATATAACATGCACACACTTCAAGCAGACTACTTCGATGACTATACCACCCTGAAACTGACGCGCGACGCCAAGGGTATACTTGTGGCCCAATTCCACCGCAACGGCGGGCCCTTTATTATGAACGCGCAGGCTCACACGGAATTTGTCGATGCCTTCTACAGGATTTCGCAAGATCGAGCGAACAAGATCGTAATCCTCACGGGCGCAGGCGGCGAATTCATTACCGATGTCGAATGGCCTTCCTTCGGCGATGTCTCCGATCCTGGTGTTTGGAGCCAGGTTCACGACGAAGGCGTTCAGGCTTTGGAGAACCTGGCCAACATACGCGTGCCAGTCATCGCCGCTATCGAGGGACGCGCTCACGTGCACTCGGAGTACGCCCTGCTTGCAAATGTCATTGTGGCGTCGGAAGGCGCGACCTTCGAGGATGTGGCCCACTTCGCAGCAGGCGTCGCGCCCGGCGACGGAATCTTCACGATTTGGAGTTATCGTGCTGGAGCCGGACGAGCGGAGGCGTTTCTCCTGAACCCGCAGCCATTGTCTGCGCGCCTCGCAAACGAGTGGGGAGTGGTCGCGGAGGTTGTCCCAAATGGCAAGGCGCTCCATCGGGCGCGTGAGCTGGCCGAGTTGTACTTAAAGGCTCCCGAGGTGACCCGCCGCAATACGCGTGTCCATTTCATTCAGCCTCTCAAAGAGCGCCTCGTGCGAGAGCTTGGCTACGGGCTGTCGCTCGAAGGAGCGTCATCAGCCGATCTGGTCAAATCAAAAAAATAACTCCAATCAAGTAATCGTAAAAATCCGATTACTCAGGGAGAACATATGCTGGCGGGAGCGAGAAAATGAACAGTCAACGAAAAGGGGATAGATACGAATACTTCATTAAAAAACAAAGCGGCCCTTGTGACGGGTGGCACTTCAGGAATTGGCGAAGCCGTAGCCCCGGCGCTGGCTAGGAAGGGAGCAAAAGTGGTCGTGGCCGGCCGGCGCGAAGACGAAGGACAGGCGGTTGTGGATGCCATCAAAAAGGCCGGCGGCGAAGCGTTGTTTGCCAAGACAGATGTCAGTCGTGAGGTCGATGTAAAGGGGCTGGTGGACCGGCCCGTGGTGGCGTTCGGTCGGTTGGATTCTGCCTTTAATAATGCGGGCATAGAAGGCGCGGCTGGTCTCACAGTAGATATTTCCGACCGGGAAGCCTTCGGCGAAATGGTCAGGCTCTCCGGCCAAACACTTGCGCCGGTCATTGACGTGGACGGAAAAATTCTCGCTGATTTCGGCCCTGACCAGCTTGAAAGGTTTTGGAAAAAGATTTCCATGGCGTGAATGTTACAGCCGGCGGGAGCCGGCCCGGCGTTGGTCGGAATTTCCTTCCACAGAAATTTTTCCGTCCCGGCGGGACGGCGGACCTGTCCCGCCATCCTGTCTCCTCGACTTGCCGCGACATGATTTGTCCCTTGTCGCGCAACCTGAAGCCTTCCGGTCGCGTCGAATTTCTCGGCCGCGGACCGGGTGCGATCGGCGC
>JASHVW010000080.1 GCA_030044395.1 Verrucomicrobiia bacterium | reverse complement strand
GCCGGCGCGGAAGCCGGGTCGAAATTGGAGAAAGCGCAAAAGCTCGGTGTGAAAATTGTGGATGAGAGCGAGTTTTTGAAGATGTGCCGTTAGGGCATTTTGATGGTTCGAGTTGCCGGAGAATTACAATTTAACACCTTCACGGGCGAGCAGGCGGCGTTTCCAATCCAATCCACCGGAGAATCCGCCGATTTTTTTGTTGGCGGCCAGGACGCGGTGGCAGGGCACGAGGACCGGAATCGGGTTTGCGCCGCACGCGCCGCCCACGGCCCGCACGGCTTTCGGCCTGCCGATGGCTTTCGCGATTTCGCCATAGCTTTTGGTTTTTCCGCGGGAAATTTTCCGCAATTGCCGCCAGACGGACTTTTGAAATTCCGATCCTGCGATCACCAATGGCGGAAATTTCCTCGGCACTTTGCCCGCAAGGATCGTCTTTAACGCCGATTGGGTGGCGCGATGCCACTTTTTAATTTGCGGGAGACGGCGGGAGAAATCCCTGTCCTTGCTATTTTCAGCCACGCTTCCGCGGGCCGGGTGATGGCCATTCGGAAAATCCAATTCAGCCAATCCTTCTTTGGTATAACGCGCGGTAAATTGGCCTTCGGGCGTGGGAATTGACATTTCAATGCAATTATTTTTCATGTTGGTCCTTTATGCAACGTTTTGACGGTTCGGCTGCGTAACGATTCAACGATATTTTACAAAAAGTGAGATAACGCCGAGTAAAATGATGAAGAGCAAAATGACCAACGCGATGAAGCGGTTGCGCGCCACCCTCGTTTCATAGCGTAGCGGCCGCAAGCCCTGTACCCCGCCGGCAGCCAGGTAATTGACGAGACGCGGGTTGCCGGAGGGGGGGCTGGTGAAGAGGCTTCGCAGGCGTGCCCAGAGCGCCGGCAAATCATATTTGCGCACGCCCAACTCGTTGAACATCTCCGGGGCTTCCAATTCAGTCCGGGGCGGCGGCGGCTTGATTTCTTCAAAAACGGGCCCGGGGGCTGTTTTTTGGGGTGGCGGCTCAGGTTCGATTTTTCGGGAAATGGTTGCGCCGTGAGGAATGGCCGTGGAGCGCAATTTTGGTTTTCCCGGCGAATTCTGCAACTGGCTGTCGAGTTGTTTGATTTGCGCTTGGAGCGTGGCGATTTGTTCATTGAGGGCGCGTTCGCGTTCGGCGATGGGGTCAATGCCCTTATTCTCCGTTTTCTTCGCCATAAAACCTGCCTCAACGGTGCTGCAATAAAATCGCGACGAAGACTCCCAGCGCGCCCAGGGCCACGAGCAGCAGCGGCCATGTCATCGCCAGCCCGATCTTGCACAGCTCGCCAAAACTCAGATTGGCAAACGGCGAAACCGGGGGGGCGGGCGCGGCCTGGGTTTCGGTCCTTTGCTGTGCGCTTTCGCCGGCGAGCGCGGACAATTTGAGCCGCGCTGAATTCCACTCCATCCGGGCGTTTTCGACGACGGTGAGGGCGCGGGTGAGCTCCATCTGGAAATTTTCCTTTGACCAGGTTTCGTCGTGGATGCCCTGGATTTTTCCCAGGGCGTCGCGGAAATCGGAGATGGTCCTCAGCATTTGTTCAGCTTCGCGGCGGGAATTGAATTCCGCTTCCTCGAGGAGGCCGAGACCGCGCGTCAAATGATTGACCATTTCCTGGCGGCCGTTTTGGAATTCGAGCTGGCGGCGGCGCAATTCTTCGAGGGTGGCGCGTTCGCGTTCGAGGTCCTCCTGCGCGCGCTTAAGCTCGGCGAGTTTTTGCTGTGCCTCGACCACCTTGCGGTCCACCTCCTCGCGAGTGGGCGCGCGGAGCGGGCCGGAGGCGGAGGCCGCGGCAAAGGACGCTTTGGGCGTCTTGTGCGCTTCAAAATCGGTATCAATGAATTCGGTTGCGTCGTATTCGGCAGCCATAAACCGACTGTAACGCCGAAAAAAAATTGTGTAAAGGGGTTGTTGGAAAAAAATTCAGGACACGGAGGGGCGTCGCGGCGGACTTTACTCTGTTACAATTTTGTGTAGCATAATGTTTGGGCTTGTCATGAGAAAATTCGTGATTAAAGTTCGTCCATCGGCCAGCGAAATTTGACATGATTGAATTGATTCAGTTTCCGTGGAGTCCGTTCTGCATTGTGCAGCGGCGCATTCTGGAATATGCGGCCGTTCCTTTCAAAATCACGAACATTCCGAACCAGGACCGTTCGCTTGTCTGGAAACTCACGCGTCAGCGATATTACGGGGTGCCGATCCTGCGCGACGGCAGGAATGTGATCTTTGAAGTGAGCGACGATTCGCAGGTGATTGCCAAATACCTGGACGAGGAGTTGGACCTGGGCCTGTTTCCCGAGCGCTGGTGCGACGTGCAATCGATCCTCTGGCGCAACATTGAGAATGAAATCGAGGGTGCGACCTTTCGGCTCAACGACATTTATTGGAAGGAAATAATCCCGGCGAACGAACGATTACAATTTCTCCGGTTCAAGGAGCGCAAATTTGGGCGTGGCTGCCTGGACCAATGGCGCCGGGGCCAAAAGGCATTGCTCAAACAATTGGAAGAAAAGCTGCTGCCGTACGAAATGATGCTGACGCATCTGCCTTTCATTCTCGAAGAATGCCCGCGTTTTGTGGATTTTGATTTATTCGGGATGATCGAAAACTTTCTTTACTCGGGGCATTACCAGTTGCCGAAAAGCCACAGAGAGATCCGGCGCTGGCATGCCTGCATGAAAACCGCCAAACGCTCTGATTTTGCGTGAAAAACTACATCATCGACACCAACGTGCTCTTGCACGATCCCAATTCGCTTTTAAGTTTTGAAGACAACCAAGTGGTCATTCCCATTGAGGTCATCGAGGAAATGGACCGATTCAAGCGGGAATCCTCGGAGTTGGGCCAGAACGCCCGGCAGGTTTCGCGGATGCTCGATGGTTTCCGGGGCGAAGGCCATTTAAGCGAGGGCGTGAGACTGCCCAATGGCGGGCAATTGAAAATCATTTTCCACAAGAACGGCGCGGAACGAAACGGCCATGCTGTCCTGGCGAGCGATTCGGTGGACAATCGGATCCTTTCGCTGGCCGCGAGCGTGCAAAAATCGCAGCCGAAAAATCCGACCATTTTGGTATCCAAGGACATCAACCTGCGCATCAAGGCCGACGCTCTTGGATTGTCCGCCGAAGATTACGAGACCGACCGGGTGTTCATCAGGGATCTTTACACGGGGATGACCGAAATGCCGGTGAGTTCGGACAAGCTGGCGGGGTTTCGGGCGGATGATGAATTGGAATTGAACGGCGGCAGGAAGTATTTTCCGAACGAGTATTGCACGCTGACCGACGAAGCGAACTCCAAGAAGGCGCTGTTGACGAAAGTGGATGGGACGGGCACGAAGCTGGTACCGATCGTTGATTCGCGGGAAGGAGTGTGGGGCATCAAGCCGCGCAACCGGGAGCAGCATTTCGCGTTTGACGCCCTGTTGGACGACCGCGTGAAGCTGGTGACGCTGATGGGCAAGGCGGGGACGGGGAAGACCCTTCTTGCCATGGCGGCGGGATTGAAACGCGTGGTGAACGATCGCGAATTTCGGCGTTTGGTGGTTGCGCGCCCGACGATCTCGATGGGCAAGGAGCTGGGATTTCTGCCGGGGTCCCTCGAGGAAAAGCTGGCGCCGTGGATGCAGCCGATCCATGACGCGCTCGAGATGTTGAGTGATTTGAACATGGGCAACGACCATCGCCGCAGCGCCGATTTGATGCGCAATGGGAGCATCGTCGTCGAGGCGCTGAGTTACATCCGGGGGCGGAGCATAGCGAACCAATTCATGATTATTGACGAGGCGCAAAATCTCACGCCGCTGGAAGCCAAGACGATCATCACCCGCGTAGGCAACGGCACGAAGATCGTCTTCACGGGCGATCCCTATCAGATAGACAATCCGTATGTGGATTCCTCCTCGAACGGGTTCAATTATGTCGTCAGCCGGTTTCGGGACCAGGCGATTGCGGCGCACGTTGAATTGCAAAAGGGCGAGCGTTCGGAATTGGCGGAACTGGCGGCAAACATTTTATAAGGTGGCTGGAACAAACGGCGGTTTCCGGCCTCGCAATGACAGGGCGCCGGCCGGAATAATTTAGTTGACAAAAACGGGTGCTAATCCGATTTTTTAGAGAAGCTTGATTAGCGCCTATCCGGGGCGACGTCAGCAGGAAGTGGAATATGATCTCAAACGAACGACCATCACCATTCGGGCGGCGGCCATACCAGGGTTACAGCCAGCCGAAACCGCCGGTTCAGGAAGACACGCTGAAAAGCGAGCGCATTCAAATCGAGCGCAAGAGTTTTATGTTCACGCTCAAGGAGAATCCACGCGGACGGTTCCTTCGCATCACCGAAGACGTCGGCGGACGGCGGGACAACATCATTGTTCCTTCGACCGGGCTTGCGGATTTCAAACGGATAGTGGATGAGATGGTGAAAGCCGCCGGTGAAATACCGGAGAAGAAGGAGCCAGCCTAATCCACGAGCCGGCCTTCGGATGAAATTTCCCTGAGTTTGCGTCCTTGCGTCTTTCCAGTTGAATTTTTGCGCGGTTTGACCCGTGCAGCATCGCCCCATAGCCCTTCCAAATCGTAACGCACGCGCACCTCGGCGCGCATGAGATGGACAATCACGTCAAAAAAATCGAGCACCACCCAGGCGCCATGCACCGATCCGTCCCGGCGCGCGGGGCGCAGCTCGTAAAGGTCGCGCAACTGGCCGGTGATTTCTTCCACAATCGCGCGCAGATGCGGTTCGCTGGTTCCAGAAGCAATTACGAAATAGTCCGTGACGGAAGACAGATCGCGCACGTCAAGCACCACAACATTTTCCGCCTTTTTATTGTCCGCGAATTCGCGGCAAAGCTGGGCAAGTTTCTTTGAATCCATCGGCCAAAGAATTTAAGCGTCCGCGCTCAAAGATAAAGCCGATTGTTGCGGATGGCTTCGGCCGCCGCCGGTGGAACGAGAGAGTCCACCGGCAAACCGGCCTTGACTCGCGCCCGGATGAGGGATGACGAAATGTCCGCGGGAAATCCCTTCAGGATTTTTCCCCGGAATGGATTTGGGAACGCCGCCGACATTGCGCCCGGACGCGGCACGGCTACGAATTCGGCCAAATGCGCGAGGGCGTCGGCCTCCCGCCATTCATTTAGTTTCGGCACGTGGTCCGCGCCGATGAGATAAAACAATCCGGCCCCCGGGAAGCGGATCGCATAGTCGCGGACGGTTTCGATGGCATAGGAGACGCCGCCGCGCCGGATTTCCTGGGTGTCAATTTCGCACCGGGTCAATCCGGCCAGGGCCAAGCGGAGCAATTTCACCCGTAGTTCGGCCGGGGCCATTTCAGTTGCGGGCTTGAAGGGCGATTGCGCGGCTGGAATGCAAAACAGGCGGTCCAACTCGAGCTCTTCCATGGCCGCCCGGGCCACGAGCAAATGTCCCAAATGCACCGGATCGAAAGAACCGCCATAAAGGCCGAGTTTCATTTGCGATTTATGATTGATGATTTATGATGGCGACCATGATGCCAGTCTCAATCGCAGATCGTAAATCATAAATCGTAAATGCCTTCCCCCCGTCATTGTCATAAATGCGGCGAGCCCTGGGCCCTTTCGGGACAGCCTGGCCGCGGCGAAATCTGCATGAACTGCCGCGCCGATTTGCGCGTTTGTTTGAACTGCGCGCATTACGATCCGCGCGCCGCCCACCAATGCCGCGAACGCCGCGCCGAACCCGTCCTGGAGAAGGACGTTGGAAATTTCTGCGAGTATTTTGATTTTGCCGTGCGCGAGTGGGTACCGAAAGCCGGGTCCAACCCGCGGGAAGCCGCCGCGCGCGAAGAATTGAAAAAGCTATTCGGGGATTGAGGGGCCGCGCCGGCGCATAATCCAGT
>JASHVW010000079.1 GCA_030044395.1 Verrucomicrobiia bacterium | reverse complement strand
AGTGACCCCGTCAGGGGCGCCCCGGCGGAATGGACTCAACTGGACGGCATTTGCTTTCGCCACATTCACGTGGACCACGTGGCCTGGCTTTTGAAAGCGCAGGACATTTCGTCGGCGCAACCCATTGACGGCTTTGCGCTCACGGATGTTGATGGCACCTGTGGGAGAGCGCTGAGCATGGCCAATATGAGAGATGTCGTATTGAGCCGAATTCACGTCACCGACTATCACGGACCATTCCTCACCCAATACAACGTCGAAGGCACCGGCCTGCCGGACCCGAGTTCAAAGGTGGATCCTAAATGAGGTCGGGGACGGAGCGAAGTGCGGTTGGCCAAATGGCACCCTGGCCGGAATGACTAATTCCTAAACCATAATGACTAATATGTCTTTCCAAATGTGGAATGTTGTCCACCGCCAAAACCGCCATGCTGGAAAAAGATATCGCCCCCAACAAGACGACGAATTGCATTTTCATTTGACTCAGGTGCTGATTTTATAAACCACGGCAATGTCGCTCGGTTTGCCTTGGGGCACATCAATAACCAGTCCGTCATCGCGCACCGACCATTTGAGCTTTTCAGGTCCACCGAGCAGTTCAACATTTTGGATGGGCTTGCCGAGCAGGTTGGCGGATTTGCCGAACGACTTGATCTGCACTGCATCCGCAGGCCGGCCAAGTTGAATGGCATACACCGCGTCGCCTTCCTTGTTCCGGGTGAAACGTATGTCCCGCGCGTCCAGTTGGCTGGTGCTGTGACCCGCAAAGGAACCGCCTTCCGCCTCGTGCACCCCCTCGCCATAAACTTTCCACGGCCGCGTGGCATAGATTCCCTCGCCATTTACTTGCATCCACCTCCCAATGGTTTCCAGGATGGCGATTTCGTCGGCGTCGTTGGTGCCGTCCGGTTTGCCGGGGATGTTTAGAATGAACGTGCCATTCTTGCTGACCGCATCCGCCATCCAACGGATGATTTGGGCAGGGTTCATATAAGAGTGATTCAAAAAGCGCTCCCGGTTGTAATGCCAGTCCCCGATGCACGTTTCCGACTGCCAGGCGCAGGGCATGATGCGATTGGTCACGCCGCGCTCGTAATCCGCCACTACCGCCTTGGCCAGATGGTCCGGCACGTGTTTGACGTTCAGCACCGCCTCCATCCTGCCGCCCCGGGTCCGCAGGTTGTGATTGTAAAAATAGGCCCCGACGTTCATCCCCGCCCAACCCAGCGGAAGCATGTCATTGTCGAAATACAGCAGATCCGGATCGTGCTGGTCCACCAGGTCGCGGACGCGGTCGTAAAAATTGCGAACATAGGCTTCATCAGGATTTTCGTGAATTCCGTGTCTTCGACCGTACAGTTGTTGTGGATCGTAACCCTGCCACCATTGTCCCTGGCCCTTCTTCAACGTCAGATGCCCGTCGTAAGGCACTCCGGCCAGTGGACCGGTCTTGTCGCACAAATGAGCCACCTGAAACCACCACCAATTGCGCGCCGCGTGAACCGTCACGCCGAATCTCAGGCCCTCTCCGCGCGCCGCCGCCGCCCAGTCGCCGATAACGTCGCGGTGCGGACCGATGTTTTGTGCGTTCCAGGCGTGGTACTTCGAATTCCAGGTGTCGAAACCATCGTGATGGTCGGCCAGGGCGAGAAACAACCGGGCGCCAGCCCGTTTGTAACGTTGCATCATCGCCTCCGGTTCCCAGTTCAACAGCGTCCATTGCGCGCACAGATCCTTGTATCCGAACGTCGAGGGATGCCCGTAGCGCCGCAGTTGATTTTTGTATTGCTCTTCCCCTTGAATATACATGTTGCGCGCATACCAGTCGCTGTCTTCGGGCACGCATTGCGGACTCCAATGCGCCCAAATGCCGAACTTGGCGTCTTGATACCATTCGGGAGCTTCGTAACTCAGCATCGAATCCCAGTCCGGCTTGTATGGCCCGTCCCCCGCCAGTCCCGGAATCGCCGGCGATTGCAGCGGCACTCCGTCCCAGGTGCCCGGCCCGCCCTCACCGTGTTGCGTGCCCCAGCCTTCATTCTTCACGGCATTCCAATCCGAAGTGGAAAAGCTGGTGGCCGCACTGTCCGCCGCGCCTGCCGGAGATCGAGCGGGCCGCGCCATGGACCCCAGCGGAAACGAGGCCAGACCTGCTCCCGCCGCCATAACTTTGCAAAAATCACGCCTGCGCATTTATTTGGTTTCCTTTTTTATGATAGGGGAGAATTCAACTGTTTGATGCCTCGATGGAATTTCGTCGCGCAAAGGGAAGCGGGCAATCTGGCGCACGTGAAACGCGCGGCCAGCGCCAGCGCCGATGGTAAAATGTCGCCTGTTTTGCACAGATTCCTTTCACAAGGAGCTAAAACAACTTCAAATCAACGGCGCCAGCCATGATTTGATACCCCTTTTCATTTGGATGCAAATGGTCGCCGCTGTCCCCCGCCGGCAACAAGTGCGACGGTTTTTGCGGATCGCGTATCGCCGCGTCAAAATCAATCACCCCATCAAATGCGCCGCCGTGGCGGATCCAATCATTAACCGTCTCCCGCGCCGTTTCATGCATCGGGCTGTCGTAGAATGAGCCGCCGAATGGCGTAATCGTCGCGCCATAAACACGGATGTGCTGCGCATGAGCCTGCGCGATGAATTTTTTGAAAGCACTAATCAGGTTCGTGGCTACCGACAGGTTGCGGCCGCCGCCGATATCATTGACACCTTCAAATACGATCAGCCAGCGCGCATCGCTCTGCGAAAGCACGTCACGGTCGAAACGCGACAGCGCCGTCGGTCCCAGCCCGCCACGCAACACACAGTTTCCGCCGATGCCCATGTTCAACATGCCGATGCTGGCCGTGCCCGGCCCGGCTTGCAATCGCCGCTCCAAATCGTCCGGCCAGCGGTCGTTCCTGTCCGTGCCCGAACCACGCCCATCCGTGATCGAATCGCCGAGGGTCACGATGTCGCCGCCAGGATTTTCCGCCTGCACGTCAATTGTATTCACGATATACCAATGCGCCATCGTGGCCGCCTCCGGCAAATCCGGCGCCGTTACACCGTCGCCGGACTGCAGATAAGAAGTGGTGCGCGAGCCGGGATGCCCGGTGACAGCTTCCGACATGTCCCCAAAACGAATCGTCACCGCGACATCGGCCAGGGGAGGCAGATTGAAATTGAACGGGTCCGACCACACCGATTCCCCTGCCGGAATGGCCACCGTCGGGCTGCCGTTAAATGCCAACCGGGTATCTGTGTTTGTTTGAACCGCGCTTCCCCCTGCAGACAGGGCGATATGCGTTGAAGCCAGGATGATGGTACTCACTCCAAAGGCATTTGAAAATTTCACGCGCAATTTGGTCCCGCCGATGGATACCTGCGCTACCTGCCGCAATGTATTGTCCCCCAGTCCCGGCGCCGGCGGCATGTTTCGTGGTTCCACCCGTTGCGGCGCGCAACCCCATGTGCCGACCCAATCGGCCGCCTGCACCTGGCAAAAACCGGCGATTAACGCGACGAGAAAAGCCAGCCTGAACAGATTTTTCATTTTCTTGAGATGTTGGAAGTATTGTCGGCGGGCTTGGAAAAGTAAATCCCGATCAGGTTGACGGATTGCATTGCGGACGATTAGGCGGCCTCAAGTTTTAAGTACTCGACTGAAAATAACTTACAACATTTCTTCACCACTCAACGACAAGAAACTGCCGAAATAGAGGGTTTGGGCAAGAAAAGACCTGCATCAGGCAAAATGCGCGAAGCCCGTGCGGCCAAACTGGGTCATTGTCGTCTCGTGACTACAGTCGGTGACATGCATAAGCCGAAGCAGACCCTTGAATCGTCCGCGATCCTTTCGGGTTCAGCCTTCGGCTGTCCCCGCCAGTTCCTCGGAAATCGGTTCGTCTATGCCGTCATCTCCTCCCGCGCCCGCGGTTTGTCGATCGGGGTTAATATGAATCCCGACAAACTCTGCAATTTTGATTGCGAGTATTGCGAAGTCAACCGCATTGCGCCCTCGCTGGAAAAGGACCTTGACCTGGCCGTCATCACCGAAGAATTGCAACGGACCCTCGAATTGGCGCATTCCGGCGAATTAAAAAGGATCCATTACTACCGCCATCTGCCGCCGGATTTGTTACAGTTGCGGCACGTGGCCTTGAGTGGCGACGGCGAGCCAACCTTGTGCCACCAATTCCTCGATGTCGTGCGTGAGGTCATTCACCTCCGCGCCCTGTCACATTTCCCATTCTTTAAAATTGTCCTGATCACCAATGCCGCCGGCCTGGATGCGCCGCAGGTCCTGGAAGGGCTCAATCTCTTCACGCACAAGGATGAAATTTGGGCCAAACTGGATGCCGGGTCGCAACAGCACATGGACTCGGTCAATCATCCCCGCGGCTGCAAGCTCGAAAAAATTTTGGAAAACATCCTCCTCGTCGCGCGGCAGCGTCCGGTGATTATTCAGAGCCTCTTCCCGCTCCTCCATGACGAAGAACCGGCCGCCGAGGACATAGACCAATATGCGATGCGATTGCGCCACTTGAAAAAAGCCGGCGCGCAGATACCGCTCGTGCAAATTTATTCGGCCACGCGTCCGACGGCGCGTTCCGGCTGCCGGCATTTGCCGTTGAAAGCGCTTTCGTTGATCGCGCGGCGGGTCCGCGAAATCAGCGGGCTGGCCACGGAAGTGTTTTAACGCGGCCCCGCAGCGCCATGGATCGAAACCTTGAGTCTCACGAACACGATTGAATTTTATGCCGATCAGCGTGGAAACTTTGGTGGCCCAGCCGTTCCTCAAGGGAATGACGCCGCGGCAACTGCAGGTGCTCGCGGACGACGCCCTGCCGGTGGAATTCAAGACTGACGACGTGATTTTCAACGAAGGCGGGCCGGCCAACCGTTTCTATCTGGTTCGCAGCGGCAAGGTTGTGCTCGAGTCGCCCACCGACCCCGAACATGAACCGGTGCTGATTGAAGCCGTGGGCGCCGGCGGTGTCGTCGGCTGGTCCTGGCTCTTTCCACCCTATTACTGGCACTTCAACGCCCGCGCCGCCTCCAACGTCCGAGCCATCTTTTTCTATGGCACCAGGCTCCGCGAGCAATGTGAAAACGACCACGAACTGGGCTATGAACTCATGAAACGGATGAATCAGGTCATCATCGAACGCTTGCAGTCCGCGCGCCGCCAGTTGTCCGCGCAAAAACAAACCTTGTTGTCATCGCCTTGATCTGTGGGGATCCTTGCTCCGCCTTAGCGGCAGCCTTATATAGCCGTAAGAAATTTTCTTAGGTCCTATAATTGCCATATCCCAAACACAATCAGGCATACTCCCAATTGTTGATTGCTTAGGTCTCTCTTATTTTGCTCTCGTCACAGCAATTAATGCTTGTGCGAGTAGAAAGTGAGCGCTGAAAACGTATGGCAAAACATTTGATTGATGTCCTGGTCGGTTCGAAAATCTACCACGACTATGAACGGGCCTTCAGTGAAGCCACCGGACTCCCCGTGGCCTTGCGGTCGGTCGAATCCTGGCAACTGCCCCACCACGGCAAACGGTTCGAGAACCCCTTCTGCGCCATTCTCGCCCAAAAGAGCCGCGCCTGCGCCGCCTGTCTCCAGGTGCAACAGCAGCTTTCCGACACGGCCGGCGAGCACCCTCAAACCATCACCTGCCCGGCGGGTTTGTGCGACATCGCCATCCCCGTCCGCATGGGCGACCAACTGATCGGATTCCTCACCACCGGCCAGGTGTTTTGCCGAAAACCCACCGAGGCCCAATTCAACCGCACGGCCAAGCTGCTCGCCGACTGGGGCGTGGAAACCGACGCCGTGGGATTGCGTGACGCCTATTTTGACACGCGCGTTTTATCCTCCAGGGAACATGCTTCCATCGTCAAATTGCTGTCCATTTTCGCCGAGCATCTTTCCATGGTGAGCAATCAAATCATCGTGCGCGAGCAAAACGCCGAGCCTCCGGTCATTACCCGCGCCAAACAATTCATCAACGACCATCAAACCGAGGATTTGTCCCTCGAGCAGGTCGCGCGCTCGGTCCACACCAGCAAGTTTTATTTTTGCAAGATTTTCAAACGCTCGACCGGCATCAACTTCACCGATTATTTGTCGCGCGTGCGCACGGAGCGCGCGAGAAACTTGCTGCTCAATCCCAATTTACGCGTCAGCGAAATCGCCTACGAGGTCGGCTTTCAGTCCCTGACCCATTTTAATCGCATTTTTAAGCGCATCCTCGGCCAATCGCCGACGGAATACCGCAATCAACTGGTTCGCGCGTGATCAACCGACCCACGGCCTGGGCCGCGGGACAAAAATGGGCGTGTCGCCGCGCCGGATTTTGTTATCCTTGCGGCAATGAATGACTACTCCAAATTGTCACGCGCCCAACTGGAGGACCTCGTCCGTAATTTGCAACAAAAGGCCATGATGGTTGCCGAACAGGAGTTCAAGCACACCGCCGCGCTGGGCGACAGCGCCGAGCGGTTGCGCGCCATTTTGGAAACCGCGGTCGAAGGCATCATCACCATTGACGAACGCGGCATCATCGAATTGTTCAATCCCGCCGCGGAAACCATCTTTGGCTACCGCGCGGATGAAACCGTCGGAAAAAACGTGAAATTGCTCATGCCCGAGCCATTCCGCCGGGAGCACGACGGCTATCTGAAAAATTATCATGACACGGGCCGCGCCAAAATCATCGGCATCGGCCGCGAAGTCCTGGGGCGGCGCAAGGACGGCGCGGT
>JASHVW010000078.1 GCA_030044395.1 Verrucomicrobiia bacterium | reverse complement strand
CGATACCCGCGGCGTTGGCGATTTCCCTGGCGCGCGCGGTGGCGAGGGTGGCGACGGGCCGTTGCGAATGGAAATCCTCCAGCGACCAGATGAGGAATTGGTTTTTGTTTGGGCCGCCGCCGCCATGGCAACTGGCACTGGCGCAAGAATTAGCGCCGAGGAAATCCGCCGGCGGCCCGGCGGCCCATGCCGGGGCGAGGCAGAGGGCCAGACCTGCGGCCAGGGAATAACAAATTGATTTACTCATTGGGTTAAATTCGTTAATGGAGAGTCGGCGTGAATGCAACCCTAATCGAATTCTTCCGCGCCGCGGGCGGGGGCAGTTTGAGCCTTTCCGCTGGGATGGTGTTGCTGGCCGGACTGGCGGTCTGGCTGGTTTTTGAGGCAGTCCGCGCCGGGCAGCGTCTGAACACCGACCGCGCGCAATCGCGGCTGGCGCTGGGAAAGCTCCGTGCGCAGATCGCCGAGGTCCGGCTCCGCTGCCGCGACCTTGAACAGGCGCAGGCGGGATGGAACGGCCTGCGGAAATTCGCCGTGGCAAAAAGGATCGTCCAGTGCGACGACGTGTGCGCGTTTTATTTAAAGCCGCACGACGGCCGCCCGCTGCCGCCGTTCAAGCCCGGGCAATACCTGACGTTTCAACTTGATTTGCCGGGCCGGGACAAGCCGGTGATTCGCTGCTATTCGCTATCCGATTGTGCGCATCAAAATGATTATTACCGCGTCACGATCAAAAGGGAACGGCCGCCGCCGGACAAACCGGAATTACCGCCCGGGGCGGCTTCGAGTTATTTTTGCGACAAGGTCAAGGAAGGCGACATACTCAATGTCAAGGCCCCCGCGGGCCATTTTTTTCTCGACATGAGCAAGACGAACCCCGTCGTGCTGATTGCGGGCGGCGTGGGCATCACGCCGATGTTGAGCATGGCGAACGCGATTGTCGCGAGCAGGTCGAAGCGCGAGGCGTGGTTTTTTCTTGGCGTCCGGAACCGGCGCGAACACATCCACAAAGCCGAACTGGAGAGGCTCGCGGCGGAGAATGACAACATCCATTTGCACATCTGTTACAGCAAACCGGGGCCGGACGATGGGAAAGGGCGCGATTACCAGCACGAAGGGCGGGTGAGCGCGGAGTTGTTCAAGGAAGTACTGCCGTCGAACAATTTTGAATATTATCTGTGCGGTCCTGGCGCCTTCATGAAAAGCATCACCGACGGCCTCGAAGCGTGGGGGGTGCCGGACAAGGACGTTTATTTCGAGGCGTTTGGGCCGGCGACGGTGAAGAAAAAGGCCGCGGTGTTGACGCCGTCCGAAACCATCCATCTCTCCCGGATCAACGTGACGTTCAGCCGCTCCGGCAAGACGGTCCGATGGGAACCGGGCACGGGGAACCTGCTGGAATTTGCGCGGGGGCAGGGAATTAAAATTGATTCGGGCTGCTGTGCCGGCGGTTGCGGGACGTGTCTGGTGGCCGTTAAATCCGGCGAAGTGGCTTATCTTAAGAAGCCTGATGCGGAGCCGGAAGCGGGGGCCTGCCTGACTTGCATCTGCCGTCCGAAAAACGATTTAGTGCTCGATGCGTGAAAGGAATGCCTGCCGTCCCGACCATCCTCGAACGTCCGCAGCGCTGGGATGCCGCGTTCGGCCCGGACATGACGGATGCGGCGGCGGACCGCCTGCTGGCAACCGCGCCGTTCCGCGAGATGGACGCGGAGAAATTCCCCAAACGGACGCCGCTCCGCGATATACTCCGTTACGACACGCGGCTGCTCAGGTTTCGCAAGGGTGAAATCATCGTGCGCCAGGGAGATTACGGCACGTCGGCATTTTTGATATTGGACGGCACGGCGCGAGTGGTGTTGCAGCCGGCTTTATCGCCGGCGTCGCTTGGGCGGCAGGCGCCTGGCAAGAAAGGCCTCTGGCGGACCCTGGCCCAACTTTGGAACGGCGCGCGTCCCCCGGAGAGTTTTTCGCTCGAACAACTCATCCCCTCCTCTGAAATCGGCGCGCGGCAGGACGAACGGGACGTCCGCGTTTTTCTCCAGGATTTACCGCGGGTGCTGGACGCGCACCGGACGGAGCAGATGCGGGCGGGCGATTTTTTCGGCGAAATCGCCGCGTTAAGCCGGATGCCGCGCACCTCGACGATTTTCGCCGACAGTGACGAGGCCGAATTGCTTGAAATCCGGTGGCAGGGCCTGCGCGAATTGATGAAGAACGACAACGCCCTGCGCGCCCACATCAACAAAACTTACCGCGAACGCGCGCTGGCGTCGTATCTCCGCGCCACGCCGATTTTTCAACGCCTGGACGAGGCGCAGCTTGAGCGTGTGGCCGGGGCCGTGGAGTTTTCGACGTTCGGCGACTACGACTGGTCGGGCGACTATAAGCGGCTGGCGCAATCCGGGGCGGTGCGCCCGGAGAAGGAGCCGGCCATCGTGACGGAGGGCGATTATCCGAACGGGATTGTGCTGCTGCGCGCCGGGTTTGCGCGGGTCAGCCAGAAAACCGGGGGCGGCGAGCGCACGTTGAATTACCTCGGCGCAGGACAAATTTTCGGCCTGAACGAAATCACGCATAACTGGCGCAACCCGGACGCGCCGGTGAATTTTCAGTTCTCGCTTCGGGCCATCGGTTACGCGCATTTGCTGGTGGCGCCGACGCGGGTGATGGAAGAAATCGTTTTGCCGTCGTTACAGAAGAATGAGCTGCCGCCGCCGGTGAAAGCGAAGCAGTCATTTGATGTTGACCCGCCGGAAACCGGCGCGCGCGAAAACGTTGGCGCGGAAGTCCTGGAATTTCTGACGGAGAACCGGTTTTTCAACGGGACGGCGGCGATGGTGATTGACCTGGACCGATGCACGCGCTGCGACGATTGCGTGCGCGCATGCGCCTCGACGCACGACAACAACCCGCGTTTTTTGCGGCACGGTCCGGGTGTAGGCCGGCTCATGATTGCGAACGCCTGCATGCACTGCGCGGATCCGGTCTGCATGATCGGCTGTCCGACGGGCGCGATTCACCGCGAGTCGTTCGGGGGTCAGGTCGTGATCAATCCGGCCACTTGCATCGGCTGCAAATCCTGCGCCAATAATTGCCCCTACGACGCCATCCGGATGGTGGAAGTTCGGGACCGGACGGCGGAGTTGATGGTGGACCAGGAAGGGAAGGCGATAGTGAAGGCAACGAAATGCGATTTGTGCGTGGGAAATTACGGGGGCCCGGCGTGCCAACGCGCGTGTCCGCACGGCGCGCTCACCCGGATGAATTTGAATAATTTGGACGCGCTGACGCGTTGGTTGAAGAAATGAAACGCTTTCGGCGACAACATTTTTGGGGCCTGGCCGTGCTGCTCGTCGCTACCGTGGCGGCGCTGGGGCTGGACGCGCATTTTCGGCGGGCGCTCCCGGATTACGCGTTTTTGACAGGCTGGATTCTGCTTGGCGCCATGCTGGTGTTGACCTTGTACAACGCGCGAAAAAAACTGCCGTTCCTGCCCATCGGCAATTCCGAGACGTGGCTGCAAGTCCACATTTACCTTGGCTTTTTCACCGTCCTGCTATTTTTGATTCACTTGAATTTCCGCCTGCCGCATGGCCAGTTTGAAATCACGCTCGCCTGGTTGTTCGCGCTGGTGAGCGGCAGCGGCGTCGCCGGATTGATTTTGAGCCGGGTCCTGCCGCGACGGCTGGCGACGCGGGGTGGAGAGGTGATTTACGAGAAAATTCCCGCGCTATCTCACGCGCTGAAAGCCGAGGCGGAGAACGTGGCGCTCGGCGCCGGGGCAAGATCACCGGTGATCGCGGAATTCTATGCGCGGCGGCTGGCCGGATTTTTCTCCGGACCCCAAAATGGCTGGTTGCACCTGGTTGAATCGCGCCGACCGCTCAATGCGCTGATTGCTGGGCTGGACGACCTGCGCCGGACGGGAAGCGACGCCGAGCGCGCGATGCTGGAAAAGCTCACCACGCTTGTGCGCCAGAAGGACGGTCTCGATTACCATCGGTCGCTGCAGCTCACGCTCAAGCTGTGGCTGTTCGTCCACATTCCGCTCACCTATGGGCTGTTGATTTTCACGGCGCTGCACGTCGTTTTGGTTTTTGGATTTTCAGGAGGCGCGCGATGAGCGAGCCATTGGCGCAGAACTTTGACGCGCAGAATTACGCGCGGCCGAACCAGAACTGGATTTGCGGCCATGCGGACGAAGGCAATCCGTGCCGGCTCGGACCCGATGCGCGGGGCCGGTGCCGGGCGACGGCCGAATGCAAGCCCTTGCTGGAAACGAAACCCGGCGAGAGGAAAGGCCGCTGGCGTTGCACGCGGCCGGGCGGCGCGTGCGAATCCGGCCCGTTGCCGGATGGGACGTGTTGCCGGCCGATAGCGAAGTGCTCGCCCGCGCCGACGCTGCGCTTGATTCGCAGACGGCTGACGCTGGCGATCATCGCCGGGTCGTGCGCCGGGCTTTTGGTTTTGCTCGGCGTTCCACCGTGGCGCGCCCGGTTCATCAACCCCGGCCCGCTGTTGCAACCGCATTCCGGCGCGGCGTTCGCGGCAATGGCGGCGACGAATCATCTGAAATCAGACTGCGGGGCGTGCCACGTGGCCGGCAATTCCGGGCCGAACGGAATGGTGAGCGCGGCGCTTCACGCGCAGCCGGGAATTTTCGATTTGAAAAAACTCGCCTTTGCGCCGCCGGCGGAACCGACGGCGATGGACGCCTCCTGCCTGACTTGCCACGCGGGGAAAAATTTTCATCAGGCGGCCGCGCCGGTGATTTCCTGCGTGTTCTGTCATGCGGAACATCGGGGGCCGGTGATGGCGGCGACGACAGATACGCAGTGCGATTTCTGCCACGGCGACCCGGCCAAGATGGAGGTGTCGCGGACCGTGCCGGTCATTCACCATTTTGCGACCGACCATCCGCAGTTCCGGTTCATCGCCGAAGGATGGCGGGACCCGGACACGCTGAAATTCGACCACGAACTGCACTTGACCGGGGCGGACATTCCGAGGCTGCCCGATGGCCGGAAGCTGGACTGCGGGTTTTGCCATCAGCCGGACGCATCGGGAGCTTACATGGCGCCGGTGAATTTTGAGCGGAACTGCCGCGTTTGCCATTTCCTGCAATTCGACCCGCAGACGCCGCAGTTGACGCTGCCGCACGGCAGCGTCGAGTTTGTGTCCGCTTTTTTGCACAGTTTGCCGGAGCAATACGCCCGACTGGCGGCGAGGGAAAAGGTCGAGGACGCGAACGGCTTTGTGGAAACGAAACTGGCGGGATTGCGAACGCAATTCGGGAGCGGCGTTGAACTGGAGCGGCGGGTATTTTTCAGCACGGCGACGTTCGGGCCGGAGGCGCAGATTGGAACCATTAACGGAATGACCCGGGCGATCTTTCCCGGCTGCGCGTATTGTCATGAAGTAAAGACTTCAAGCGTTGGATCGCCGGAAATCACGAAACCGATGACGCCGGAGCGCTGGCTGGCCGACGCCAAATTCAGCCATGCGGCCCACGCGAACATTGCCTGCGAGCAATGCCACGACGCGCTTCACAGCCGGGAGACGGCGGACATCATCCTGCCAGCGAAGGAGACGTGCGAAGCATGTCACAGCCCCAAGGGAGGGGTTGTGGATACGTGTGCTGAGTGCCATGTTTTCCATCACTTGCCTGATGGGATGACTCATGACGAGGGCCTAATGACTAGGGAATGAAGGGGGAGTCAGCCGTCGCTGGCATATTGAAATTTTCTTCCTCATCGTCGAAATCCGGGCTCGTCTATCAAATCGGCCGGAAATACAGAATCAGCACCAGGCCGTCCAAGTCAAGCGTTGACGAAAAATTAGAGGCAATTTGCCGATGGCGAAAAAATCCGTCGCCTAAACATCAACAGCCAGTTTGTCTATCCGCCGCCGACGGCGGTGGCGACCGAATCGGTTAATTGTTCGCCACGCAAATCTCTGCCGATGATCTTGCCGTTTCCATCTAGCAGAAAGGTTGCCGGGATGGCTTCGATGCCGTATTTGAGGGCGAGTTTATTGTCCCAGCCCTGGCCGTCAAAGTATTGCCGCCACGTCATGTTGTTTTGTTTGGTGAAGTTCAGCAACGTCTTTTGGTCCGAGTCCAGGCTGACGCCAATGATTTCAAATCCTTTGTCATGATATTTCTGGTAGGTGGCCACGACGTTGGGGATTTCGCCTCGACAAGGCGGGCACCAAGTCGCCCAAAAATCAATCAGGACCACTTTGCCTTTGTAATTGGCGACGGACAGAGGATTGCCCATGACATCTTTTTCGTCGAAATCCGGAAATGGGTTTCCATCCACGAGCGTGGCCTGGATTTTTTTCGCCTGGGCATCCCGGGCCTGCTGTTTTTCAACTTTGGCGACGAATGAGGTGCCCGAGAACTCGGTTTCAAGCTGCTTGATCAAAGCGTCCTGTTTCGCGATGTCGCCGATGACTTGCCCATAAAGCGTCGCCTTCATGTATAAAACCCGGGCCATGATGTCGGACTTTTCGCCTTTGTGCTCCGCCAGAATGGCGTCGAACTGTTTGAGATCGTCGGACAATGCGGCTTCGGTCCGTTTACCCGATTGAATATCGGCATTGATTTTGATGATCAGAGCCTGGAGTTCATTGGTGGGATTGGCGCCGTCCGCGGCCAGGAGCGACTGGCACGCGAATGTCGCGGCCAAAATGGCGATCGAAAGGATTTTTTTCATAGCGGCTATACGGGATGTGGACAATAAATCGTTTGGGTTCGTTCAATACAAATAAAACGCACGGCCGGCTAGAACCGGACGAAAAGATTTAAGCCGCCGCCAGCATCGAGTTTTTCGTAGTCCTGGGCGAATAAACCGTCGGTATTCAAATCGTCGTAGCCGACGAAGCCGCGGAGGGCCACGTTTTTTGTGACCGGAAAATAGATGGTCAGGCCCATCGAGTGCAGGAAATCATCGCGGTGAAGGGCGGTATAGTGGGAATATTCAAAGCGGTAGAATGGCTGCAGGATGGCATACTGGCAGAGCCGCCAATTGCCGACGACGAAAACGCCCTGGTCGGTCCGGTCATTGTAATTTCCGCCATATCCCATTGGCGGATTCCAAGTATCCGTGAAACGATAATCACCTTCGTAACCGATGGAAATATCCTTTGTGGGGGAGAGCGGAAAGTCCCGGACGACAGACCAGCGCGGAACGTATTCGTGATAGAACTCGTGATAGGCGCCGGAGTCAAGGAGGGTGCGATAATCCGTGCCGACGGAGAAGAGCCAGTTTTGCCGTTGCCAGCTCACGTCGCCAAAAACGGTCGAGACGTTGAAATCAAACGAATCCAATTGGACGTTTTGAAACATGCCGTTGTTGAAATTATAAACCAACGCCGTATCGGAACGGGCGAGGTCATAGTTGAACCATTGCTGCTGGTAGCCGACGCGCGGCGCGAGCTGGCCGCCATGAAAATCGAACGGCGTCGGCGCCAGGGCAGCCTGCACGGTGCTCACCAGCACGTCCGCGCCCTGCCTGTTTTGGCCGGCGAGAAACATGTTGTCCGTGTAAAAATATTGCTCGTCGCCATAAGCCTCGATCCACGTCCGGCGCGGTTTGATTTGGACAACGGACTGCGGTCCGATGTCGCTGGATTCGCCTTGATAAAGCGCGGGAACGTTGGTGTCCAGGAAGGGTTCCGATTGCTGGATTTGATTTCGCTGCTGGAGGTTTTCGACCTGTTGGCTGGCATTGGGCATTTGGGCGCGGGCCGGTAAAACGAATACCACCCCGAAAGCAGCCAGGAGAAATGATCGGGTTCTCATAAAAGAAATTAACGCACCACGGGCAGTGATGTGACTGGGGCAAAGCCGCGCGCGCCCGGGCCGCTGGGTGGCCCGAGGGCCCCCGCGACTCCGATAGGAGATCCTGCAGGGGAAATCGGCGTCGGCGCGCCGACTTGATAGGTGCCGTGGTCAATCGCGTCCAAGCCGTTGTCCGGCGGATACCAGTAAGCGTCCACGGGTTTGCCGGTGTCCACCGCCTTGCCCGATTTGAGCAACTTGTTTTGCTTGAGAATGGCCGACTTGATGAGCGGGAGCGAGGAAAGCCGGTCCGGGAATCCATTGACCAACAGCGAACCGGCGACCAGTTTGCCCAGGTTGACGTTGAGCACCGGACTCAACGTTCCACCCGGCAGCACGAACACAAGCTGGCCGGCATGCAGCGTGGCAGAGGTTCCGTCCGGCAAGGTCACGTTGCCGGAACCTTCGAGCAGGATAACCTTGAGACCGCCATTTGGCGTGGCCGACACAATGATCGTTGTGCCCAACACCGCCGCCGCGGCGCCGCCGGATTGGATCGTTCCTCCGCCGAGGCCCTTCGGCGCATGAAACAGAACATTGCCCTGTTCGAGGTTCAACGTGCGCCCATTGTCGGCGAAGGAAAAAATCGTGTTGGCGCCGACGCGCGTGATGGTCTGGTCCGGGGCGACGAGTTCCGCGCGCGATTGCGGGCCGGTGCGGACGCGTTCGGGCGCCTTGACCAGTTCGTTGACATCGGCGGGCGCCGCGTTCCCGGCGGCGGACACGGTTTCAACGTTGTTGATGATTTCGGTGAAGGTGCTTTCGGTGAGTGGAGCCGCCAGGGCGGAACACGCGGGCGGCAGCGTCATGGCCGCGATAAGAAGAATTGCTTTCATCATAAACTCCTGTAATGTGATTTGCGTTTTACATCCCTGGCGCGGATTTGTCAACTTCCGCCATGCCCGAACCATTCAACAACCGCCGCGCACCGCGCCGCATGGCCGTTCTGACCGGCCTCTGCGCGCTCGTCACGCTCGCCGTCCTGGCGGTGGACTTTTGCGGTCCGGCTCCGCTGGCCAGCCCGCTCAACGCCGCGGAGAATTTTGTCCAGGATTTCTTCGCGCGCCACGGGCGGTGGACGCCGGCCAACACCAACCTCGTCCTGATTGGGATTGACCAGCCGGTTTATTCGTCGTTTTTCAGCGACGCCGAGCTTCAGCGCGAGCCGGTGCTGCGGGATTTGGAAACCCAATTCCCCTGGTCGCGCGCGGTCTGGGCGCGGCTCATTCAAAAACTCTCGGACGCCGGCGCGAAGACGATTGCCATTGACCTCGTTTTTGCCTCCGCGTCGGACGGCGACGATGAACTACGCGCCGCGCTGGACAAATGCGGCAACCGGGTGGTCATCGGCGGCGTGTTGAATTTCAACGAAACGGACCGTGGAGAACCGGTACAATTCACCCCGCCGGCGGCTGACCTTATTTCCGACACGCCCGGGCACCCAGCCGCCCTGGATTCCCGCGTAGGTTTCGTCAACATCTGGGATGATGGCGGCGAGTTTCACCGTCCCTTTTTCCTCGCCACCAACCACCAGCTTAAAGACGCAGTCAACGCCGCGCCGGACGCGGTCATCGAATCGCTGACCGCCCGCGCGCTGGAAAAGTTTGGGGCGGCGGATAAAATTCCGCCGGTGGGGCGCCGGCCGATCATCCGCTATACCGGTCCGCCGGGAACGTGGCCGGTCATTCCGGTGGGCGACGTCCTGTCGCCGGAGATTTGGGAGCGAAATTACGGCGGCGGAAAATCTTTCACGGGCAAGTTGGCGCTCATCGGCCCGACGGCGGTCATTTTTCAGGATTTTCACCAGACGCCGTTCCGCGAGGCAATGTCCGGGCCGGAAATACATCTGAACATTCTCAATGCCGCGTTGAATGAGGAATTTATTCGGGAAACGCCGCCACTGGCCAGCGGCGCATTGATCGCGTTGGCAGGGTTTTTTGCCGCCGCGCTTTGCCGGTTCATCCGCGCGCCGATCAATCGGCTGCTGGCCATCCTGGTTGCGGGCGCCGCCATTTTGTTTGCCGCCGAACTTTCCTTCAACCACGCGAATTTAATATTTCCGGTCGTCAGCCCGCTGCTGGTGCTGGGGATAACGGGGGTCGGCGCGCTGGGATACGATTTCATTGCCGAGCGGCTGGAGCGGATGAAGCTGCGGCACACAATGGGACTTTATTTTTCGCCGCGGGTGCTGGAGGTGGTGCTGGCGGATCCCGGCTCGATGAAGCCGCGGCGCGCAGAGGCGACGCTGCTGCTGACGGATTTGCGGAACTCGACACCGCTGGCGGAGATGCTTGGCCCGCAAGGAACTTTCGAACTGCTCAACCGCGTGTTCGAGGTCCAGACCAGCGCGATTATGAGCGAAGACGGAAACCTCGAGCATTTTCTTGGCGACCAGTTTTTGAGCTACTGGGGCGCGCCGCAAAAACAGCCGGACGCCGCCGACCGCGCGCTGCGCGCGGCGATGAAACTCATCCACGCGATGGAGGAGTTGCGGGCGACATTGCCGCCGGAGGTCCAAAAACTGTTCGGCTACGGCGTGGCGTTGCACAGCGGTCCGGTGCTGATTGGCAACAAAGGGTCGGCGTTGCGCCTCGATTATGGTCTCGTTGGCGACACAGTAAATGAGGCGGCGCGGGTGGAGTCGCTGACAAAATTTTATGGCGTGCGGATGCTGGTGACCCGCGAGATATTTGCGCGGTTCACCCATCAGGGCGCGCGGCGGCTGGTGGACCGTGTCATCGTCAAGGGCAAGACGGAGCCGGTGGAATTGTACGAATGCGAAAATCCCTGTGTCCCGACGAAATTCGCGGAGGTTTGCGCGCGATACAAGGCGGCTTACGACAAATATTTCCTTGGAAAATTTGCCGAGGCACGGGCGGAATTTGAGGATCTCGCGCAGGAATTCCCGGACGGTCCATCCAAAGCGCTCAGCGCGCGGTGCGCTGAGCTTTCGGCAAATTCGCCGGCGCATTGGAGCGGCATTTGGAAGATGGAAATGAAGTGAAGCAGGCAAGCGGGAAAACGTTAAAACAGTTCTGGTCTGTGGGGGGCCGGATGC
>JASHVW010000077.1 GCA_030044395.1 Verrucomicrobiia bacterium | reverse complement strand
ATCAAGTCCGTCTGACGGCACAAGAACGCCGGGATTTGCAAAATATCCACCGCTTCGCCCGCGACAGCCGCCTGCATTTCGTTATGGATGTCGGTCAATACCGGCACGCCAAAATCCGCGCGCACGCGGGCGAGAATCTCCAATCCGCGCTCGAGGCCAGTTCCGCGGAACGATTTGCCGGAGGTGCGGTTGGCCTTGTCGAAGCTGGCCTTGAACACGTAAAAAATCCCGAGGGCGCGACAAGCCTTGTCCAAGGCAGCGGCGATTTGACGGCACAGCCTTTCGTTTTCGATGACGCACGGCCCGGCGATTAAAAACATCCGGCGCGGCGAGGTGAGATGTTTCCAGATGGCATCGTTCTTGAGCACCCGCCAGTTTTATCAGTGCGGCGGTAGAAAGTAAATGTAGGAGAGACGGGGGAGAGTGAAGAGGGAGGATGGAAAGTTTCAGGGATTTCGAAATTGCGGATTGGGATCATGAACCGCTTCGGAATTTGCGGCCGCGTAAACGCGGAACTCCGAACTTCGCGAACCGCGTAAACGCGGAACTCCAAGCGGCCTACAGATTATTCATGGACGCGGATAAGGGTTTTGATGGCGTGATTGCCCGCGGCCATGGATTTGAACAATTCGGGCAGACGGGTGAGCGGACATTCGCCATCCACAAAGTCATCCGCGCGGATGACGCCGGTTTCGACGAGTTGGAGCGCCCGGCGAAAGGAGCGCGGCGTGTGATGAAAACTCGCCAGGAGGGTGAGACTGGAATAGTGAATCTTCTGGGTATCGAACGAGACGGTCGTGCCAGCGGGACAGCCGCCAAAGAAATTGACGGCGCCGCCCTTGCGGACCAACGGAATCGCCGCCTCCCAGATTTCGGGCTTGCCAACGGCTTCAATGACCACATCGAAGGCGGATCGGGTTGCGGCGCGGATTTTTTCAACGGGACGGTTGCCGTCGCCGAGGTCAATGACCCGGGAGGCGCCGAGCTTTTCGGCGGCTGCCAGGCGGGCGGGACGCCGTCCCGCCACCGAGACATGACATTCGAGGTCGCGGGCCAGGGCGGTGAACATGAGGCCAATGGGTCCGGCGCCAAGAATTAAAACGTTATGTCCGGGGCACAGCCGGGCGTCATTGGCACCCTGGACGACGCAGGCGAGCGGCTCGGCGAGGGCGGCATCGCGGAAGGCGGTTTGCGGCCTGAGAGGGAGGAGATTTTTTTCCACGAGGCGCGCGGGCACGACAATGGATTCGGCATAAGCGCCGTTAAGAAATTGCAGATCATCGCAAAGATTTTCCTGGCCGGCGCGGCAGAAGAAACAACGGCTGCAAGGGGCGGAATTGGCGACGACGACGCGGTCGCCGGTTTGCCAACCGGTGACGCCGGGTCCGAGTTCAGAAATGTTTCCAGCGAGTTCATGGCCGAAGGCGGCGGGGGGGACAATCATGCGGGCGTGATAGCCGCGTTTGAAAACTTTAAGGTCGGTACCGCAGGTGAGGGCGGCAGCGATACGGATGCGGACCTCACCGGGCTGGATTGGCGCGGGCACGAGGTCTTCGATGCGGAGATCTTCCCGGCCGTGCAGGATAGCGGCTTTCACGGGGCGAGGGTACAGAAGCCGCAGGAAATATCAATTGAGACTGGATTGCGTTCTCAGCACTCAACTTGAATCTCCCAAACTTTTTCAGGGATACCGCTTGGCTTGGAAGTGACAGCTTACTCACACATTCGGGGGGCGCCCTATATTCGAACGGCTCTCCCTCACCCTCGCCCTCTGCCGCTGGCCCCGAAGGCTTTCGGGGCTGGGAGAGGGGAATTGCCGGCCGATGGCTTGAAAACGACCGCACCTATATGCCGTATAACCCGTAATACGCAATTTCCAGGGTAAACTATACCAATGCGAATCAGTTGCCGGCCCAAGTCTGACGGAGGGCAGTCGAAAACGTCGGAGTCAAGGGCGGAAGCAGCGCGCTATTCTCGAAATTCGTATCAAAGCTCCAAACACGTTCGGGAGCGTTGTAGTAATTGCCGGTGTTCTGCCAGAAATTGGTCGCGTATTGGCTGGGAAACATCACGATGATGGAGCCATTATAGGTCAAAGGAATTGAGCCGCTCCAGTTTTCCAGCAACCGAAGGAAGTTTTCCACTCCGCCGCTATAGCCGGTCGCGCCACCGCCCGTTGGATAGCTCGAGGATGACTGGACAATTCCCTCGAGACAGGCGGCATTGACGGCTGTGGGGGTAGGCGTTCTGGAACTCAAGGCTGTGCTATTGCTGTAGCTGTCTTTCCAGCTATCGGACAGGACGGTAATGGCGTCGGCCAGAAATGCGGCCGGGTACGTATGGGCCATGTTATTGGTACCGGGTTCGGTGTTGGCCGCATCCGAAAGGATTCGCACGTTGTAATCGCCGGCGACATAGAGCGGCTGAGGAGTGGCGACGGTGAGGCCTTGATTCGTGTAAGTCTCACCGGAAATGACGACCAGGTTGTAAGGCAAGACTTTGCCGCCAATGACGCGCACCGCCGGCAACTGTGAGGAATTCATCGGGACGCCATTATAAACATAGGCCGAATCAATTCCCCTGCCGTTGTCAGAGGTCAGCGCGTAGTTCCAGTTGGTTCCGCCATTGACGCCGTTGTTGGTTATCCAGGTATCGAGGTTGCTGACAATAATCTCCACAGCCTGCACTGTTTTGCTCTCGCGGTAATCATAAAAGGAGACGTTGGTCAACCATGACCATCCGGCGTATTTGACGCCCCAATTCGTAGAGCCGACTTTCCACGTGAGAAAACTGGCGCTAGGTCCCCAGGAATTGGTGAGATCAGAATTCGTAAAGCCGGTAATGGAAAAAAGGTTGCTGGTGACGATGGTTATTCCGCTGCTGTTGGTGACGATATAAAAATCATTGGTAAGCTGGTTCCGGTGGCCGGTGGACGGGGGGCACCAGGAAGTCCCGGGCTGGTTCACGTCCTGTAAATAGACCTGGAAATTATTACCGGTTGGGGTGGAACTATTGGTTCCATTGGACCAGTTCGAGATGATGAGCGAGGAGGCATTAAAGTCA
>JASHVW010000076.1 GCA_030044395.1 Verrucomicrobiia bacterium | reverse complement strand
ATTTTTTAATTTGCAGGTCACGAGACTCAAATAGATTTTCATTTCCGATTTCAGAATGAGACTCCTCACGTCGTCTCCTACCGTCGCCGTTCACGTCGTCAGAAATTCCATTCGTTGGCTGCGCGGCAATGGCATCATTTTCGGCGGCTCGGCGTCGGTGGTCTGGCCAATCATTTCCACCAGCATTTGGCGTTGTTGTTTTAATTCCGCGAGTATTTGCGGCGAAGGCGGCGGGGATTTCTCCGCCTCGGCCGGCTTTTGGTCGCGCATTGAGAAATTCACCGCAAAGATAACCATCCAAATTGCCGCCAGGCCCGCCCATGCCTGTGGACAAGGCCACAAAACAGTTGAGAGTTGAGCGTTGAGCGTTGAGAGGAAGAAAGGGCGCGGCACGGCAACCGGGGTGGCGGCGGCGGCCGCAGACAGAATTTCGGCGCGCCATTCGGCGGGGACCTCGCGTAGGGGCTGGCGGCTCAATTGTTTTTCAAATTCGTCCATATTGTTCGTCATCAGGCTTTTTTCATTTCGTCATAGAGTGGACGCAGCCGCTCGCGCAATTTGTCTAATCCATAGCGATACCGGCTGGCGGCGGTGTTCAGAGAAATCTGCAGCGCCGCGGCAATTTGTTCAAACGTCAAGCCTTCCCAGAGTTTCAAATGAATCACGGCGCGCTGGTCCTCCGGCAGGCCGGCAAGGGCAACGGCGAGTTCCTGTCGAAAAAACTGAGCGTCCGGGTCCGAGGCCGGCGCAAAGGGAGAGACGATTTCGGCGGCGAAATCGTCCCTGGTTCGCTCGCGCGCGCCGCGGCGGCGGATGAGATCAATTGCCGCGTTATGAGCGAGGCGGATGAGGAAGGGCCGTTCGTCGCGGATATTTTTTAGCAAGTCGGGCGCGCGGGCGATTTTGACAAAAAGATCCTGAAGCAAATCGCGGGCATCACCCTCATCGCGCGTGAAGTTCAGGAGAAAGGCAAAAAGAGATGATGCGTGGGCGTCGTAGAGCCGTTCGATTTCCGGGCCGCGAGACATTGTTGTTCTCACTTAATGACGCGCCTGCCGGGAGGATTTGTCTAGCTGAATTTTCGCGATACATGGTTATACGCTTGCCGGAACCGGCATTCCGCATATTGGAGGAGCTTTTTTGGCAATTTGCTTCTCCAATCGTTGACGGAACGAGAGATGGCGCAGGCGGGTGATTTCCACGAGCGGACTCCAAACGGTGTGGACCAGTTGATGTTTGATAAGAAACCGCCAGAGGCGGTTCGAACGTTTATAAAGATAACAGCCGGCAAAATAGGCGGGCAGCGCGGACAATTCCAACGGCTTCCGCCGCCAGATTGAGACATGCGAAAACAGGCGCCGATAGAGCCAATCATAGCCGAGCAATAATTCCTCCGGGGTCATTTGTTTGGGCTGGAAGACGACATGTGCCGTATCGTATTTTTCCCAATCGCGATGCAGCAACCGGCCTTCGGCTTCGAATTGCCGAAACAGGGGCGTGCCCGGATAAGGCGTCAAAATGTGAAAGGTCGAGCATTCCATGCGGTTGGACTCAATCCATTGGACGAGTGTTGTAAACGTGTCTTTGCGATCACCATCAAAGCCGACAACAAAACTGCCGTTCACCTGGATGCCGTACTCGTGGAAAAGGCGGACGCGCCGGGCATAATCCTCCACCCGGGGAGTGCGCTTGCGGGCGTCCGCGAGATTTTGATCGGCAAGCGATTCAAAGCCGATAAACACCCCGGTGCAACCCGCGAGAGCCATTTCGCGCACCAGAGAGGCGTCATCGGTCACATCGAGCGTCACGGCCGCGCTCCAGATTTTGTTCAGGGGCCGGAGGGCGCGGGAAAGTTCGCGCAAATAATCGCGGCGCGAACCGAGATTGTTATCAATGAAAACCGCATAAGGCTGGCCATCGGCCTCGAATTGTTGACGGATGTCTTCGGGGTCGCGAAGGCGATATGGCATCTTTAATCCGCTCGTGGAAAGATAGCAAAAACCGCAACGGTTATGGCAACCGCGGGTGGCGATGAGGCTGGTCGTTGTCAGATAATTTTTCCGCGCCAACAAATCTCTTCGCGGAGGCGGATCGAGCGAATAGGGACGTTCGTAGGTGGCTTCATAGCGTGGTTTCAGCCTGCCCAGTTCAATATCCCGCAAAATTTCCGGCCAGAGCTGGACTCCATCGCCAATTGCCAGCGCATCCGCGTGCGGCGCAACTTCCCGGGGGCATGATTGCGCGTGCAACCCGCCGAGAACGACGATGCTGCCCTGGGCGCGATACCAGCGCGCCAATTCATAGGCACGCTTTGCAAAGGTAAGGTGAACGGTAATCCCGACTACTTGTGGCAATGGCTCGAATGGCGGATGTCCTTGCAAAAGATTTTCATCCCAGTATTGCACGTGTCAGTGCGCCGGTGTCGCGCCGGCCAGAGACGTCAGCGCCAGCGTTGGCGTCAGCACATGTTTGCCGAAGCTGCCATGAGGGGATTTGGCGTAAAACGGATTGATCAGCAATGCCGTGTGTCTCCGTGGAGGGCGTTGGGGAGGGGTGAATGGCAAGACCGGCGGCTGAGACATTTCGCGCGGCAGCCAAAGAGGTTTGCGCGGTTGATAAAAGGGATCCTCCGGCACGTTGTCAAGCAGAGTGGCAAGCAAGTTCATGGATTTGTTCAAGGTGTTGTTCAACTTCCTTAATGACGTTGTCCGGCGTGGAAGTGCCGGCGGTGATGCCGACGACGTCGTCTTCCCGAAACCATTCCGGCAGCAAATCGCGCGCGGATTGCACGTGATGCACGCGCGAGCAGTATCGCGAGCTGGTAATGACCAGTTCATGCGTGTTGTTGCTGTGCGCGCCGCCAATCACCACCACCACGTCGCATTTCTGCGCCAGTTCAATCGCGGCGCTCTGGCGTTGCTTCGTTGGCTGGCAAACGGTATCAATGAAGCGCACTTCGGATTTTGGAAAACGCTCCCTGAGCAATTGGACCAAGCGACGGACTTTATCAACAGGCTGTGTCGTTTGAGCGATGACGCCAAAACGAGGACGTTCACACAGGTTGGCGACATCTTCTTCTGAAAGAACAACGCCAAATTCCTCCAAATCCTCCGTCATGCCGCGCACTTCCACGTGTCCCGCTTTGCCGACGATAATCGGGAAGAAGCCTTCCCGCACCAGCCTGGCCAGGCTCCGATGCGCCGCATAAACCAAGGGGCATGTCGCCTCGATCACTTTCAGACCGCGCCTACGGGTTTCGGTCATTTTCCGATCCGAGGCGCCGTGGGCGGTAATCATGACAGTTGGCGTAGTCACCGCCAGTGGAACCGGCTGGATGCAGATGCCCTTGGTCCGCAATTCCATGAGGACGGCCTCGTTATGGACCAGGTCGCCAAGGATTGTCAGCGGCTCGCGCTGCGCGGTTTCCAGGGCCAGATCAATGGCGTCCTTCACCCCAAAACACATGCCCAGATGCTCGGCGCGAATAATTTTCATATTAACTTTGTATCACAAAGTAATAGGACCGGCGCCCTCTTTTTCTGTTCAAACATATTTTAATTGGGTTTATTTTGCCGGACGATTTGTTCGAGCAAGTTCACATAATCCGCGAATGCCTTGCGCCCGGCGGGCGTCAGCGAGCAGGTCGTAAGCGGGCGGTTGTTTCGATAGGATTTGGCGACGGAAACGTAACCCGCCTGCTGCAAGGTGCGGATATGGGTGGTCAGATTGCCGTCGGTCATCTCCAGGAGGTTGCGCAAGTCGGTAAATGCCAATTCGGGCGAGGCGGCCAGGGCGGACATGATGGCCAGCCGCCCTTTCTCGTGGATGACACGGTCGAGCTGTAAAAAAAGCTCCGGATTCACGCCGCATTCTTTCCTTTCTCGGTAAGAAACAGATACGCGCCGTAGGCGAGGTGCAGGACGCCAAAGAAGAAGCCCATCAAACAATGCGCTGAGTGGGGAAAATTTAGCCATCCCAACGAATGCCCGAATAATAAGAGACAAGTGCCGGCAATAAAAAGCCAGCCAAAAACCTTTATCCCGCGCGGCATGAAAAAGCCAGCGCTATGCAGGGCGCAGCCATAGAGCAGAGTCCAGAGCATTGCCGGCACCAAAGAGAACCGATCCATGCCGTCCGGAAAGAACACCCAAAACCCCAGACATAACCCTGCCAACAGAGGAGGCAAGATCGCCTGCGTGACGCGGCGGGTGGGCGGCGACCAAAACGGTTCCCTTGCCTTGAGGGCTTGCTGTCGGGCGATAAGAAAAGCGCCGGTGACGGCCACCACTGCGGTGCCCAGCCACAGAGATTCAAAAGTGCGGAGCGACTCAAAATGGAATGCCACTCCGATGACCGCCGCCGCGACGCCCAACGCGCCGGCCAAGAGCATGATGGGGGCGAGCGCGCGGCGATAGAGAGCGGATCGTTCCATCAACGTGCGGATAGTTTGCAGGTTTTCTTCGGCCCAATTCGGATTCATGATTGCACTTTGCCATGCAAAGTACATTTTGGCAAGAGAAATTTTGAAAGATTGGCCCGAT
>JASHVW010000075.1 GCA_030044395.1 Verrucomicrobiia bacterium | reverse complement strand
CTGCAAACGTTGGTCTGCTATCGGCTAATTGATCCGGGCAGCGAGTGGCGGCTACACCGGGAATGGTTCGACAAGAGCGCGATGGCCGACTTGCTGGGAGCCGATTATCGGCTGGCCAGCGACGACACGCTTTACCGTTGTTTGGACCAACTTTTGGCGCACAAGAGCGCACTCATTTCCCATTTACAGCAGCGTTGGAAGGATCTCTTTGCGGCCCAGTTCGATGTGTTGCTCTATGATTTGACCAGCACGTATTTTGAAAGCGATCCCCCTTTTGCCCAAGGCGACAAACGCCGCTTTGGCTATAGCCGTGACCAGCGTTTTGATTGCGTGCAGGTGGTCATCGCGCTCGTGGTCACGTCGGAAGGTTTTCCCTTGGGGTACGAAGTGCTGCCGGGCAACACTGTGGATAACCAAACGTTAGGGCCAGCGCTGGAGGCCATTGAGAAGCAATATGGCAAAGCGCGGCGCCTGTGGGTGATGGACCGGGGCATTCCGACGGAAGAAACGCTGAGGCAAATGCGCCAAAGCGATCCGCCGCTCAGCTATCTGGTGGGCACCCCCAAGGGACGCCTGAGTAAACTGGAAACCCAATTGGCGGATCGGCCCTGGCAGCAGGTCCGGGAAGGAATCACGGTTAAACTACTGCCCCAGGAAGGGGAATGCTACGTGTTTGCGCAAAGCGCTTCGAGAATCAACAAGGAGCGGGCGATGCGGCGGCGGCAACTTAAGCATCTGTGGCGGCGCTTGCCAGAACTACGTCAGATGAAACATCTCAATCGTGATGCTCTGCTCATGAAATTGGGCGCGGCGCGGCAGCAATGGCCGGCAGCTTGGCGTCTGGTGGCCATCCGTGTGCCCAAGGCCAAAGAGGAAATAAACGAGCAGACCTTTACCTGGCGGTTGCGTAAAAACAAGCTTCGCCAAGTGCGCCGGCGCGAGGGCCGGTATCTGCTGCGCACTAATCTGACGGAGACAGACCCGGCCAAACTCTGGCAATACTACACACAATTAACCCAAGTCGAGGAGGCGTTCAAAAACCTCAAGGGCGATCTGGCATTACGGCCTCTTTACCACCAAAAAGAGGATCGGATCGAGGCTCATATCTTCGTGGCTTTCCTGGCCTATTGCCTGCATGTCACACTGCGGCGATGGCTGCAAGACTTGGCGCCAGGCCTGACTCCCCGATCGGTACTGGAGAAATTTGCAGCGGTCCAAATGGTCGATGTGCATTTACCTACCAACGACGGCCGTCGCGTGATCCTGCCGCGTTATACGCAGCCAGAGAAGGAACTCCAAGTTCTGCTGGATCAACTGAAGCTTGAGTTGCCAGAACAGCCTCCGCCAAGGATTACTCCAGGAGGCCAACTGGTCCATTGAACCTTGTAGTGCAGACCTTCGAAAACGTTTTGTTGATTTCCAAACACTTACGCTTACAGCGTGTATCGAATAGCGGAAGTCGGGCTAGGATTTTCACATGAATTGGGAACATGGTCGTCGGCAAGAAGGACACGGCGATACGACGAAGCGGGCGATTCTTTGCCTGTCCAAGGTCACGGCCAAATCGCAGACAAGACCAGTTCATGGATGCGGAATGTTCACGGATGCGGACTTGTTGGGGACAGTTCATGCTCGCTAACGTTGCATGTTCACTGGTGATTGAGGCCGTTGCCTGTGCGCGGACACGGATTGTTCGCGGACACGATTGTTGGCGTGGACTGAACGCGGACACGGATTGTTTGTGGATGTGGAAAATCCACGTCCATGTCCTGATCCCGGCCGAATCAAGCCCGTGGACTGGTCATTGCCACGTCCATGAAAGGACGATATTGACCGGATATTCTGCGTGCTCGCCGCGACTCATTCGCGGACCCCAAGTCCTTCGCTGGCGAAGGGGTAAGGCTTGTCCTGACTTAAACATGATGAGAAACACACTGCCTCCCTTGTTGCAGCAACTCGGTCCGCCAAGATTCCAATTGCGCGGCAACCGACTGAATTCGGGTGGTTTGTTCGATGGTGTTGGTTTCGATGCGTCCGGCCTGACGTTCCCCAAACTGTGATTCCCGGAGTTGCATCACGGAGTTGGAAGCGCGTTCATTGAGCCGTTCGCCGAGTTTATTGAGCACCTCAATGGCGGTGCGGATTTGAGCGGTGGATGGTGTTTGTGCCCACGCCGCCGGGCGGCGGAGCATCAGCAACTGAGTGACGGCGGACGCAAAGATGTTGCGGCCGCTGGCGCGATGTTGCGCGGAGCAACCAGAGGCGCGGGTGCAGCCGGGATGAACACAAGGGAAATTCTCATCGGTGGCTGCCGGGCAGACAATAAACTTGGCCAGGTTGGTATGAGTTACGTTGAACGCATTGAAGCGACAATCATCGCGGCCATCCGCAAAGAGGTTAGAATTCATTCCAGCACAGCGAAGACACTTTCATGACACTTCCTTCCTGCCGTCTCAAAACGCGCGCCGACCAAAGCTGGCTAAATCCTTCGATTAAATGTAGAATCCCCTAATGCAAACGGTATTCCTGTTTAGTGGAAAATTCAGGCGCTCATATGTTTGACGATCTCGCCACCCATTTTTACGAGCATGTCGTTCGATCCCTCGAAGATTATCTCAACGTTAAGAATTCTGGTAGAGCTGGACGAAGCCGGGATATTCATGCTGCAATGAATGCCGCCACGCCTCTTTATCATCTTCGTGAGCATCTCCCATCCCCTTTTGAGCTTAAATGGGAAACAGTAAACAGCCGTTGCCCCGATTACAGCTTGCTTGGCGATATTTTGAATGCCTCGAAACATTCGACTCTTACCCGAGGGAGTCCACAGATAGCTAATGCCACGCAAATTTTTGAATTGTTGGTGAATACCGAATACAAAGACGAACGAGGGCCGTTTTTTTCGGTTGAAAAGGTGGTCATTGTAAAGTTGGAAAACGGCATGGAAAGAGACGTTCTCGAAGTCCTAATTAACGTCATGAACTTCTGGCAAGATTATTTGCACTCAATAGGCGCCATTCAAAAATCAGTAAAATATACTGTCCCCGTAGTTGCGCAGCCAAGACTCCGCGCCGATTGCGACTCGGCTCACATTGATTTTGAAGCGGTTCAAGGGCTTCGATTTAAGCAAACACACCGTTTGCAGATATTCAATTACACGACTGGCAAAATCGAACCCAGGGACATGACTGGAAAGCACATCAGATTCACTCTCTATAAACCAGCCGAACCAGCCGTGTTGGATTTGACGCTGCAAAACGAATCGCTTGGAAAGCAATTCAAGCGAAAAATAACTTTAAGCAGCAAGGAGTCCGCTGAACTTGCGCGTCTCCAAGACAATCAAGAGAAACAGGCATATCTTGAAAATCTCCCGGCTGCTAAAAAAGCCCTGCACGAGATGACGCAGGAGGCAGGGCTTTCCCAAAAGCCACATGATGCGAAAGGATAGATAGCAAAGCAGTGCCAGTGAAAGTGCCAGTGAAACGGTAGTAAACGAGTTTTTGGTGAGTAGTTGATTGGTATTGGGTGCGTAATGGCTGGTGCTTGACGGGAACGCGAAAATGCCTGATTCTATTGGCGTTCGTTAGTTATGAGGCTGCTCGCCTCTGGTGGTGAGGTGGTAGTAACGGAGTAATGGAATTTAAGAAAAGTTCCAAAATCCGTTCGATTCCGACCCTCGCCTCCATTCCCTACTGCATGAGCAGCGATGGATCTGAATTTTCTTTTGGACGCCGCAACCCGTGACACCTTCAACTCGAATAACCCAGCTCCTGCCGCCGTTTCCAAAGTTCCTTTGGCTTGATAATTCCCAAGGGCGTTATGATTCCGGTTATCAGCTCCGGTGGCGTCACGTCAAATCCCGGGTTGTACGCGCGGCTGCTGGGATTTGCCACCCGCACATAAACCTGTTCCGACGATTTTTGCTGGCCAGTCTTCGTCCTTTTCCCTTCGCCCTTGGTTCTTCCCCATGCCCCCAGCACTTCGTTTTCGCTGCGTTCTTCGATGGGAATGTCAAAGCCGCTTTTCAAATTCCAATCAATTGTTGAAAGCGGGATGGCCACATAAAATGGAATCCGATGCCGCGCGGCCATGACGGCTTTGGTGTAGGTGCCGATTTTATTGGTCACTTCGCCGGTGCGGCCGAGTGTGCGGTCGCTGCCGACAATGACAAGGTCAACTTTTCCGCGTTGCATCAAATGGCCGGCGGCGTTGTCGGCGATGATTTGATGGGAAATTTTTTGCTGCGCCAATTCCCACGCCGTCAACGTGGCGCCTTGCGAGCGCGGACGTGTTTCGTCGCACCAGACGTGGAATCCTTTCCCGGCGGCATGCGCCGCATAAATCGGCGCGGTTGCCGTGCCAACGTCCACAAACGCCAGCCAGCCGGCGTTGCAATGGGTCAATATCCGGGAGCCTGGCCGTATCAATTTTCCGCCGTGCCGCCCGATGGCCTCGCAATGGCGCACGTCTTCATTGGCAAATTCCTCGGCGGCGGCGAGCGCGAGTGATTGCCGTTCAGCAACGGTTTTGCCCCTCACCATTTCCCGCCGGACCCTGATCATCGCGTTGACGGGGTCCACTGCCGTAGGCCGCGCCGATTTCAAGGCATGAAAAACGGTTTCGACGTGCGCGGAGAATTTCTTCAGATTATCTCCTGGAAACGCGCACGCGCCCTGCGCCAGGCCATAGGCTGCCGTGGCGCCGATTGCGCCCGCGCCGCGGACTACCATCTCCCGGATGGCCGCAGCCGTTTCGCGGAAGTCCCGCGCGGGGACAATCTTAAAATCATGGGGCAACAGGCGTTGGTTGATGAGGTGGATGAAGTTTTGGGCGGCGTCGTAGGTGACGGTGCGAAAATGCTGCGTTCGGCCGCTAAGGGTGACGTTCATGCCGATTCAACCCGCGGCCAGTCAACGGACCCTGATTTTCATCCCCCGAATTTTCTTCTGGAGTTCGCGGTAGGCCGGTTGTTGGCGGAACTTTTTCAAATCCGGGTCGCGGGCCAGCCAGTTGAAGTCCGAATAGCCGAGTTGCAGGGCCTTTTCCAACGCCAGGGCGGCGCGGTCGAACTGATCGGTGAGCGAGTAACTGCACGCGAGATTGTAAAAGACGAGAGGGCTTTGCGGTTCGAGCCGCGCAAGCCGTTCGTCCACCTGCAGGCCGTCGCTGTAGCGTCCTCGCTGCGTGTAGTGGTCGCCAAGGAGCTGCAGCGCATCCACGTAATTGGGATCGCGGCGGACAATGCCTTCCATGAATTCGATTTTGGTATCGAGCTCGCGCTGATTAATGCGGTCCTGCTTCTTTTCGGGACGGTTCTTTGCCTGCATACTAGTGCAAGTAATTTTTGCATGTTGCGGCCGCATGTCAAGAGCGGGAGCGAGAAAAAGTTTTTGTGGCGTCCGGCGGCGGCTTTGCGCAGAATCAATGGATTGGCAGGCCAATCGCCAGACCGCCCGTTGGTTCGGCGATTCAACCGTTTAAATTCAGCGACTATGAAATGCTTCGTCACCGGCGCGTCGGGCTTTATCGGCTCGAATCTCGTCCACGAACTGCTTGCGCGCAAGCATCATGTGAAGGCGCTGGTGCGGCCGGACAGCGATCTGCGGGGCATCGCCGGGACCCACGTGGAACTGGCCAAGGGCGACGTGAGCGACCGCGCCTTTCTCCAGCGCGAGATGGACGGCTACGACTGGTGCTTTCACTGCGCGGCGAGTTATCATTTATGGCTCCCTGATTACAAGCCGATGTATCTTGTCAACGTCGAAGGCACGTACAACGTGATGGAAGCGGCCAGCCACACCAGCATCCATCGCATCGTCTATACCAGCACCGTCGGTTGCATTGGCTTGCCCAAGGACGAAAACGGCGAAGTGATTCCGTCCACGGAAAACGACACGATAGCGCAGGAGGATTTGGCCAACGATTACAAGCGGTCCAAATGGGAAGCGGAGCTCCTGGCGGTCAAATTCGCGCGCAAAGGGTTACCGGTGGTCATCGTCAACCCGAGCGCCCCCGTGGGTCCTCGCGATGTAAAACCAACGCCCACGGGCCAAATCATTGTTGCCTATCTGAACCATGAGATGCCCGCGTATTTGGAAACCGGGTTGAATTGGGTCCACGTGCGGGACGTGGCCATCGGACACATACTTGCCGCGGAGAATGGGAGGATTGGACAGCGCTACATCCTGGGGAACAAGGAGGGAAATTGGACGATGGAAGAAACGCTAAAGATGTTGGAAGAAATCACCGGGATTCCCGCTCCGAAGGTAAAGATTCCGCATTGGTTTGCAATGGCGGCGGCGCACATTGACGAAGGCACGTCGTTTTTTACGAGAAAACCACCCAAGGCGCCGCTGGCCGGTGTGCGGATGGCCAAATATAAAATGTGGTTTAACCCCAAGAAAGCCGTACAAGAACTCGGTCTTCCCCAGACCCCGCCCAGGCAGGCATTTGCTGACGCCGTGGAATGGTT
>JASHVW010000074.1 GCA_030044395.1 Verrucomicrobiia bacterium | reverse complement strand
CTCATCAAAGGAGCATTGAAAGTTATGGCATGGACAAAGATAAAAACAGCCATCGTTGCGAGTGCAGTGGTGCTGCTCGCGGCGGGAACAACCACCGTGACTGTTAAAGAAATCCAAACGCACGAAATTGACGATTCGTGGCGGACCCGGGACCTCCCAACCATGTTCCAAAAGGTAGAACAAGTTCCCCCGCAGGTCAGGATTTTGCCGTCGAAGTTTCGTCCCTCACCGTTTCGTCCGTATGGAGATTGGTTCAGGAGTCTCGGCAAAACAATGGGCGTGGCGGTTCCGGCCCAAAGTGTCGTCCAAGCTGCCTATGGTTGTGATCTTCCTGACCGAGTCGTCCTAGCCACGAGCTTGCCGGATGGCCGATATGACTTTATCGCCAATCTGCCTGAAGGAAATGAAAACGCCCTGCAACAAGCTGTGAGGCAAAGGTTCGGCGTAGTGGCGAAATGGGAAACCCTAGAAACGAATGTCTTGCTGCTTACGGTTGAAACTTCAAACGTGCCGGGCTTGCAGCCGACTGTTCAAAAGCATCCGTCCGAAGGTTTTTTTGGAACAACAGCAACAGACTGGGCCTTTGCCGACCAACCGCTCTCCAAACTGGCCAGTTTTCTTGAAGGTTACAGTGACGTTCCAGTTGTTGACCGAACGCGTCTCACGGGTTCTTTTGATTTTAGCCTGAAATGGAATAAAACGCGGACGCAACAAACAAAAGGGCTCCCAGGCTTTTTGAAAGAGGCTCTGATTAACCAGCTCGGTTTGGAACTGGTTCCCGGCACAGCACAGGTTGAAATGCTCGTGGTGGAAAAAGCGGAATAAACCGTAATAGCGACGCAAGAGGCGGCGGCATTGAGGCAGCGGAGAGCTCAAAACCACAAAGCCGTTGCACCTTAAGGCGGGGTCTTGGGTGCGCTTTTTTCCGGCTCGCTCAAACGGACCGGGTGATAGCCGCCCCGGGATTTGAAATACGCAATCAGGCCAAGATAACACGCCAGTGTGAAGGCGGGAAGCACGGTAATTTCGGCGAGGGAATTGAATTGGCCGGTAGTCACGGCGGCACTGATTTCCGCCCGTGATTTTTCCGGGGTAACCGCAGCGCTTGTTGCCGGGTCAATGGCCCGATAGGTCCCCAGCAGGTATTGTTTCTGCACCGTCACGGTCTGATATAGCGCCGGATTGGCCGCCGCCAGTTGTTTGGTCGCGGCGGTTTCCTGTAAATAGCCAATGAACGGCGCGCCGAGAATACCGACCGCCAACATCCCAATGCCGCCCACGGCGTTCAACGTCAGGGCGCCGCCTTTGGGACACTGTTCGGAGGTCAAGCCCAGGATCGTCGGCCAGAAAAAACTTTTGCCCAAACCATAGAGTGTCGCGGCGGCAAAGATCGTGACAAGCCCCGCGCTGCTGGTCCTGGAAAGAGCGAGCAAGCCGAGCGCGGCCAATGCGGAACAAGCAGCCAGGAGTCCGAGCGGCGACAGTTTATCCACCAACGGCCCGGCGCAAAAGCGCAGGACGACCATGAGCGCCGAGGTATAAACCAGCACCCACGCTGGGTTGTGTCCAGCCGCCTGCATGGGCGTTTGCATCAGCGATGTGATCCAGCCGTCGGTGCCAAGCTCGGTGGTGGCCTGGGGCATCATAATGACAATCAGAACTGCCAAAAGAAAACGGCCGAAGGAACGTGTGGCGACGGCGAATAAAACCACGACCGCGCCGGTCAAACCCCAGACCAGCGCGGAACTCCAGCCAAAGACCCGCCCCAACTGCGCCAGCACCAAACCAAACCCAACGAGTGCGCCGAAAGCGCCCAGTTCCTTGAGCATTTCGAGGTATCCAACGCCAGCTTGTTCGCGTTCGCTTTTTGGAAACTTCAAGCCGACCAGCATGAAAAAGAAAATAAACGCCGGGATCAGAATCAATCCCAGGGTGAGCCGCCAATCAGACCTGTTCGCCAGGGCAATTGTGCACAGGCCTCCCAGGACCAGGCCGCCGGCCCAGCCGGCGTGCAGACGATTGAGCCATTTTGTTTTGTCCGTGCGGAACATCGTCGCCACGAGGGGATTGGCGTATGCCTCGACCGTTCCATTGCCCAGGCCCAGAATGATGCTGCCCCAATAGAGCAGTTGGTAGCCATGCTTTTGCCCCGCGACGAGTGCTTCGCCGCTGACGCCGTGAATGGAATGGTAAGCTACGAAGGCCAGCGCCGTATAGATGAGATAACTGGCGAAGGAAAGCATCATTGCCACCTTGTAGCCGATGCGGTCAATGAAAAGGCTAAAGAGAATGATGCTCACGCCAAAGGGCCAGATGCCCGCTCCCTGAAGTTCGCCGACGGTAACTTTGTCGAGGCCGAAGTCGGTGACGAACTGTCCACCGCACAAAATCATGCGACTGATGAATGCATAACTGGTGGTAATGATGGCAATGAAACAACCCCAGAAGAGAATTTTATCGTGGCGATTGGTCATGTCGTCCCAAGATACCAGTGTCGTAGGCGTTGACAATCAATGTCTTATCGCGGTCCTGATTGCCAATGATTGACGCAACCGATTGAACAACGAGCCTTCGCTGGCGAGAAACGAGCGCGGTGAGAGGGTTTGACTTGAAAAGTTGCCAAGACAAATGGATTGCCACATGATTCGGCCATGAATGAAAGAAGTTTTTAAAGTTTTAAAACGCGTCCTCTCTGTGAGCCATGTCTGATGCCAGCGTCGAAATTGGTCTTTCGGTTGCGGAGTCCGCAAGCCCCGATCGGCGAGCCGTCCCGGAGATGTTCCGGAGCCGGCTTATTCTGACTGGCTCCGGCATCATTCTTCTGTTTGCAGTGCTCGCACTGGCGGCGCCGCTGCTCACGCAGTGGCATATTCTCCGTGAGCCGCTTCTTCAGAATCTTAACGGATTGGATGCCGAGGGCATGCCCCTGTCGCCCAGCGGCCGGTATTTGCTGGGTACGGACAATCTGGGCCGCGACGTGCTTTCGCGCCTGGTTTACGGGGCGCGCGTGTCGCTCGCGGTCGGCATAGCGGCGATGCTTACGGCGACCTGCATTGGGCTGACGATCGGTTTGTTGTCGGGCTTCTACGGCGGGAAATTGGACATGGGATTGATGCGGTTCACGGACATGAACCTGAGTATTCCCTCGATCCTGCTGGCGATTGCGTTTGCCGGTCTGATGGACGGAAAGATACTGCATCTGCATCCGGCCTGGTTGCACTGGCGTTTCCTGGATCTGAAGCTCCAACGCGGCATGGTGAGTGTCTTCCTCATCATCGGCTTTGTGTCGTGGACCGGAATGGTACGGGTCATCCGCGGGCAGGTGTTGTCCATCAAGGAACGTGATTTTGTGCATGCGTCACGCGCCCTCGGCGCATCGAATGCGCGTCTGATTTTCCGGCATCTTTTGCCGAACGTGATTCCCACGGTCATCGTGCTGGCGGCGATGAATACGGCCAACACGATCATGCTCGAAGCGGGACTCGGTTACCTTGGCGTTGGTGTGCCGCCGCCCGCGCCGACATGGGGTTCGATGATCGCTGACGGCCAGGCCTATTTCATTTCCGCCCCGATGATTGTCATTGCTCCTGGTGTGGCGATTGTCCTGACGGTGCTGGCGTTTAATCTGCTGGGCCAGGGCCTGCAGGAAGTGCTTGATCCCAATCGCGCCCGATGAAGCCGAATCGTGCCATTCGCACCGTCGTCGCGCTCCCCGGCTTCGTGCTGTCACTTGCGATCGCCACCGAATTTTTCAGCCACCGTTCGAACGCCATGGCGTCGGCCGCCATGACCAATTCCTCCGCCGAATCGTTGTCAGGTTCGGACGGGCAGCCCAGGCGCGGCGGGACGCTCCATTTGGTGGAACCGACCGATTTTCGATCGCTGGATCCCGCCATTGCGTACGATACGGAGAGCGTTCCGATCGTACGATTGTTGTTCCGTGGCTTGCTGGATTACGACGACGGCGTCAACCTTGTTCCAGCGCAGGCGGAGGATTGGAGTATTTCGCCGGATGGCAAAACCTACACGTTCCATCTGCGGCCTGGCATCCGATTCGCCGATGGCCGTGAAGTGGAGGCGCAGGATTATGTGTTTTCGTTCGAACGCATCCTCGATCCGGTGACGGAATCCCCCGGCCAGGGGTTTTTCACGGGAATCGAGGGCGCGGCGGAGTTCGTGGCCGGCAAAGCGAGACACGTCAGTGGATTAAGCGCTCCGGACTCGCGGACGCTCATCATCAAACTTAAGGACCCACAGTTCACTTTTCGTTACGTGCTGGCCATGACCTTTGCCGTGGCCGAACCGCAGGACGTTGTCCAGCATTATGGCAAGGATTTCGAGAATCATTTGGATGGATCGGGACCCTACCGGCTCACTGAATGGAAGCGCGGCATTCGGGTGCGGATGGCGCGCAATCCTTTTTATACCGGGCCGGACGGCTACGTGGATGCGGTGGATGTGATGATTGGCGGGGACAACTCGACTGAAGCCATGATGCTTGAACGCGGTGAATTAGACCGGGTCATGGCTGGCCCGCCGGAAGCCATTTACTTCGAGCGGGATCCGCGCCTGCGTTCCTTCCTTGTCCCAGTGCCAACGGCCAACACCGATTATCTGTTCATGAACACGGAGATGAAGCCGTTCGACCGGGTGTTGGTTCGCCGGGCGGTGAATTACGCAATCAACAAGGCGCGCCTGCTCCGGCTCACGGGCGGTTTTGCGACCCTTGCCAATGGCATTGTGCCACCGGCGATGTCCTGGACCAATCCCGGCCTTCCGCCCTACGATTATAATCCGGACAAGGCCCGCGCGCTCCTGCGCCAAGCGGGTTTCCCCAATGGATTCAAGACTACATTTGCGTATATGGAGGACAATCCCATCTATGTCCGCCTCGCCCAGGACATTCAACAGGACCTTCAACAAGTGGGCATTGACGCAAGCCTGCGACCAGCCAATTTCACGGCGTTTGACCTCGAATCCAGCTCCCGTCACCAGGTTCCACTTGGTATATGGGGTTGGTTTCAGGATTATCCGGATCCGAGCGATTTTTTGGACGTGCTGTTCAACGGCCGCTACATTACTCCGACCGATTGCAACAACGTGGCGTTTTACGACAATCCGTCGGCGAACCGCCTGCTGGACCAGGCGACGGCGAGTCTGGACCCGGCTGAACGCACCAGGTTGTTTCTCCAGGCCGAAGACCTCATCATGGACGACGCGCCCTGGGCGCCATTGATTCATGAAGTCCTTCCCGTTCTCTACAGTCCGCGTGTTCACAACACCGCGCCGCATCCGGTCTGGCTGTGGCGCTACGAATGGATGTGGCTTAATCCGTCATGAATTTTCTCTCGCGATTTCTCACCCGGCTGTTCTGGTCCGGCGTCACGCTTCTTGGCACGGCGGTGCTTGTCTTCTTTCTGATCAATGTCATGCCCGGCGACGTGGCGCGCATCATCGCCGGGCCCAAAGCAACGCCGGTTGTCCTGGCGGAGATTCATCACTCGTATCATCTCGATGAACCCATTTGGAAACGGTTGGGCTTTTATCTGGACCAGCTTGCGCACGGCGATTTGGGCCACTCGTATGTGACCGATCAATCCGTGACGCAGGCCATTCTTACGCGGTTGCCGGTGACCGCCTCGCTCGCGGCCACCGCCGTTGTGATGTGGCTGCTGGTCGCGGTGCCGCTCGGGGTGCTTACCGCAAAATATCGCGGCAGGTGGTTTGACCGGGGTGTTCTGGTTGGCGCCACGTTCTCCCTGTCGCTGCCGGCGTTCTGGCTCGCGCGAATGTTGCAATACGGTTTGGCTTACAAGTTGGGCTGGTTTCCCGTGGCCGGCTTTCGCGGGTTTACTTCGCTTCTGCTGCCCGGCATAACACTGGCGTTCCTGTTTGTGGGTTACTACGCCCGCCTGATTCACACAAACATGGTGGAAGTTCTTGACAGCCCGTACGTGCGCGGCGCCCGGGCAAGGGGAGCGTCCGAGGCGACGGTGCTGTTCCGACATGCGCTGCCCAATGCACTGATTCCGGTCGTGACTGTTCTTGGCATGGACGTTGCCGGATTGCTGGGCGGTGTCCTATTCACGGAAAACGTGTTTGCGTTGCCCGGGATCGGCACTCTCGCAGTTCAAAGCGTGTTCAATCTCGACGTGCCGATGATTATGGGCACCGTGCTCCTCAGTGCCACACTGGTGGTTTCAGCCAATCTCGCGGTTGATATTCTCTACCGGTGGATAGACCCGCGGATCAAGGCTGGTTACTGATGGTCGCGCCATTGAAGCCGATCGGAGCGGAAATCGGATTTGGCAATAATGGCCCCTTGAAGAATTGGGCGGCGGATTGTTTTGAACGAGGAAGGAAAACAAATTTTGAGGCCTGAACTTGCCATCTATTTTTCTCTTGTTATTGTTTTTTAAACACTGAAGCTGAATGTCCGCCGCCCAACCCCAAACGTCGTCAAAGGCAAAAACATTCATTCGCCGTCTCTTTACGACCGTTGTATTATGGACAGTCATCATCACCGCGCTCTTTTCCAAAAGTGAATTGATCTCCGACGGTGTCTTTATCGTCATTATTGTTCTTCTGGCGCTTACCGGGTTGGCGGAATTTTATGGCATGGCCGAACAACGCGGCCTGGCCTGTTTCAAATGGAGCGGCCTTGTCGGCGCTTTGCTGCTTATGGTGGGCACTTTCCTGAACGTCACCGGCCACATTGGCACCCAGGGATCACCGGCGCGCGTGAACGATTTCGAAACCGGCTTCATTATTCTGTTCGTGCTCGGCCTCTGCGTCCGGCAATTGGCTTCGAAATCCAATCCGGCCGGCATAACCGCGATCGCTGTTACCTTGTTTGGCCTGATGTACGTGCCGTGGCTCTTGAATTTCGTCCAAAAGATAAATTTCTTTCCGAACGTCGAGGGGAAGTTTTTCCTGCTTTATTTTGTGCTGGTGACCAAATTCAGCGACATGGGGGCGTACCTCACCGGCTCGCTCATTGGCAGGCACAAAATGGTCCCGCGCATCAGCCCGAACAAAACCTGGGAAGGCTTTGCGGGGGCGATTGTTCTTTCCACAGCGGCCAGCCTGCTTTTCGTTTATTTTTTTCATGATCGGATGTTCGGGATGAATTGGATCCACGCGGTCATTCTGGGCGTGGTTTTGAGTTCCACAGCGGTGGTGGGCGATTTGATTGAATCGCTGTTCAAACGCGAAGCCGGGGTGAAGGATTCGGGCAAGTTCTTTCCGGGCATTGGCGGTATTTTGGATTTGCTCGACAGCCTGCTATTCAACGCGCCGATCATGTATCTATATTTGCGGCATATCCTGACACATCCGTGACTTGCATTCTTTTTAACGGGCAAAATAGGGTAAAAGAAAGGCAGCAAGTGCTTGGCGCCTTTCCGTTGTTCTGCGATGATGGAGGTGTGGTTATGAAAGAGCTCCTTAAAATTTTACTTGAACTTCAATCCATTGAATTCAGCGAAGCCCATCCGGACAATGCCGAAGCCCGGCTTACCGAATTGCGCGGCAAAGTGCCCCCGCAAATTCTCGGCCATTACGATCGGCTGGTGGCGCGCGGAAAGAAGGGCGTGGCCGCCGTGCGGCATCAGACATGCACGGCATGTCATATGAGTGTGCCGCTGGGCACGGTGATGACCTTGCGGCATGGCGATGATATCCAGCTTTGCGGCAATTGCGGCCGGTATCTGTATCTGGATGAAACGCCCGAACCGGTGGTGGAAACGCCGAGGAAAATCACGCGCCGCCGCAAAACGAAGCAGCTTACTCCTGCGTGAAATAGCTCAGGTTCTCAAGCTCAATGGCCAGGTTGACGTTGTTGACCATCACTTCTTCCGGCACCGAAAGGACAATCGGCGAGAAGTTCAGGATGCCGGTGATGCCGGCGTCTATCAGATGATTGGCCACCTCTTGCGCGACTGAGGCTGGTACGGTGAGGACGGCCATTTTGATGTTTTGCCGTTTGACCAAGGGCGACAATTCATCCATTCCATAAATCGGCTGTTTAACTGCCTTGTCGCGCTCGCGATCGGGATGGAGGTCAAACGCGGCGACGATTTCAAATCCTTCCTTTTCAAATCCGCGATACGAGAGGAGCGCCAGGCCGAGGTTGCCGACTCCAACGAGAATCACCGGTTGCAAACGTGAGGTGCCAAGTTCCTCGGAAATTTTTTTTGAAAGGTCCGCGACTTCATAGCCGAGCCCGCGGGTGCCAAAGGTGCCGAAATAGGCGAGGTCCTTGCGTAATTGGGTGGGTTTGACGCCGGCGGCTTTGGCGAGCGCCTCGCTGCTCACGGTGCCAATGCCATTTTCCGCCAGCCGTGCCAGGCAACGTAAATAAATCGAAAGACGATAAATCGTCTTCCGCGGAATTTCGGGTCGTCCGTTCCTCTTCAACGCGCGAAAATTAGAAGAAGCCGGCAAATAGCGCAAGACTCCTTATGTTACCGCCTGATACGGTCGAATAATCCACCGTGGAGGAAATCGCGGACGAAGGGTTTTTCGAGGAAATCCTTGGGAAAACCGGGCTCAATTTTGCTGGCCTGGTCCAATTCCGCCAGTTGCTTCATGTTCAACGACCATTTGAGGCAGTTCAAATTGTCCTCCAACTGTGAGGGCGTGCGCGCACCAATGATGGGAATGGTGTTTGGCCGGGCGCGGAGCCAATTCAGGGCGACTTGGGCCGGGGATTTTCCGGCGGCTTTGGCGACTTTGACGATGGTTTTGGCGATGGCTTCACTTCGTTGGGTGCGCCGCGCGAATTGGGGTGTTTTGTCGAGGCGCCTTTCCTCCTTCGCTTTGCCGGCGTATTTTCCCGTGAGCCAGCCGCCGGCGAGCGGCGACCAGGGTGTGACCGTGAGGCCGAGCGCTTCGGCCATGGGCAACAATTCGCGCTCGGGCGTGCGCTCGATGAGATTGTATTCAATTTGCAGACCGACAAATTGCGTCCAGCCACGCAGTTCGGCGAGCGTGTTGGCACGCGCCACCCACCAAGCCGGCGCATCGGAAATGCCGATGTAAAGCACCTTGCCGGCGCGCACAAAATCGTCGAACGCGCGCATGACTTCCTCGACAGGCGTCATTTCGTCCCACGCGTGCATCCAGTAAAGGTCAATGTAGTCAGTGCCCAGCCGTTTGAGAGACCCGTGCAACGCGTGCGCCATGTTTTTGCGATGGTTGCCGCCCGCATTCGGGTCGCCCCGGCGCTGGTTGAAGGAAAATTTTGTGGCCACGACGAATTGGTCGCGTTGTCCGTGAATGAATTCGCCTACGTATTTTTCGCTGGTGCCGGTGGTGTAACCATCGGCGGTATCCAAAAAATTGCCGCCGGCATTGACAAAAGCGTCGAAGACGGCTTTGGATTCGTCTTTGTTGGCGCCCCAGCCCCATTCTTCGCCAAAGGTCATCGTGCCGAGGCACAGTTCAGATACGCGCAAGCCGGATTTGCCAAGAAGCTGGTAGTTCATAACCTTGTTGCCTTTTAATTTATGGCGAAACCGTTTCTTGTCCAATTGATTTATTCCCCAACGGAGGCCGCGACAAATCGTTCCACCAGCGGCGACAGGGAATCCCTTTTCCAGATTGCGCCGACAGAAATAGTTTCGCCTTTCGGGCTAAACGGGACGATTTTTAGCCGGGGTCCCACCATGCAGGCAAAGGAATCGGGCACCAGGGCGAAGCCGCGTCCGGCCTCCACCGCGGCGATGATGCTAGCAACGCCGTCGTGTTCTTCCACGACGCGGGGCAGGCGGCCGACCGGCGCAAAAATCCTTTCGAGATGGGCATGATAATCGGGATATTCCACGCGGCTGTAACCGATGAGCGGTTGGTCGGCGAGTTGGGCCAGGGTGACCGATTTCAATCCGGCGAGCGGATGTTTTGGGGCGACGGCGATGCTCATGGTGTATTGCGCCAGCAGCTTGAAATCCAAATCGCGCAGCAATTTCGCCTTTGGCTGCACCGTGAGGGCCACCTGCAATTTCTCTTCGCGTATCCCCGCGAGCATTTCTTCCGTGGACAAATCGTGGAGCACAACCCGCGCCTCCGGACATTTTTCCTGAAAGACGCGCAGAGCCTGCGGCAGGATTTTTACGGTGAGCGACGGCGCATAGCCGACATGCAGGTCGCCGCCAATTGAGTTTGCTGCTGCGCGGGCATTTTTTACGGCGTCATCGGCCCGTTGCAGCACGGCGCGCGCCTCGGTGAGGAAGACTTTTCCGGCATTGGTCAACTTGAGCGATTTGGCGCCACGCTCAAAAAGTTGGAAACCGATTTCTTCTTCGAGGTCATGGATTTGGCGGCTGATGCCGGGCTGCGAAACGTGCAACTTCAACGCCGCGCGCGAAACATTTTCCTGTTCCGCAGCCGCGATGAAGTAGCGGAGGTGGCGCAATTCCATTAGCGCTGGTGAGCATAGCTGAAAGCATGCTGAGGGCGCAAATGGTTGCTAGCGCCCCAAAATAGCCGGGTCATGCCGCGCTTTTATAATCGTTCGTTTCCGCTAATTCCTCCAACTTTTTTTCGACCAATTTGATCAGCGGAACACCGTTGACACGAAGTTTTGAAAGTTCGTCTGGCTTGATCTGAAACTTTTGCGCCTGCATGAATGGTTTGGTTGGTTCATGCCATTGCTCGACGAAATAACCCAATGGGTCATTGATAACCAATGTGAACCGGATTATTTCATCTTCATGTTTTACTACAGCAAGCCGGTATCTTTCTACCATTCTGTAGCTAAAATGGGCGGAAATCCAGAAGCGCGCAAGTGGGGTGAAACCCCTACGATATTATGTTTTTTAAGCCGCTAAAAATTCCGGCGCCAATCTGGATGGACACCATAGCTAAAAGTATAGTGTCCCCGCAGATTGTGCTGCCTCGGAAGTTCGTGGTGCTAGATTGGCGATGAAAAGAAAACCCCTCTTTTGTTAAAGAGGGGGATGATTTTCGGGAATTTTTGCTTACGTCACCGCGGCCGTTTCCACTGCGCCCTTACATTGAGGCGGCGGACAACTTGATGGCGTTAATTTTTTACCGGTGAGAATTTCAATTTTTACCTCATCAATTTCGTCGTCTGCGTCCACTGGCAGCTTGGCAGTGCATGACGCAACGATTTTGAATAGCTTATAAAAAGCGTCTCCAAGAAAACCC
>JASHVW010000073.1 GCA_030044395.1 Verrucomicrobiia bacterium | reverse complement strand
CGGCCATATTCCAGTAGCGATGCCAATAGTAGTGCCATAGATCTTGCAATTTCACATTTTCCACGTGCCCATCCACGAGGCTTATGTTAATGGATCCCGGCAAAGCATGGGTTATCGGAAAGTTTTTCGGCGCCTGGCTTGGGTCCTTCCAACCATGTCTGGGCATGGCGTAGCGACCCATCATGGGCGTTTGACTTCCAGGTCCGGTCCCGTCATACAAATCCGGATAGGGGGTATCGGTTTCCCATGGCCAGCCATCCACCCAGTCTTCATCGGCAAAGAATGGCGTCTGGGAACTATCCGAGATGGAAGTTTCTTTTGCATAGTAGTATTGAAGACCGTGCCCGCCGTAGTCGGTTTCGCCGGCGGTCAACAGGTAAAGCCATCCATTGATGCCATAGCTGCCGGTATAAACGTGTGGCTGATGCCTTGGCGGGCCGGCTCCGTTATCAGGCCATACCCAAGTGGTGACGATGTTGCCGGCGGCGGTTGCAGTCATCAAGGCGAAGTTATTCGGTTCAACGGTTGTGGGGCAGACACGAACCGCATCTATTTGGGAGTAGAGATTGGCCAACGTTCCCATCCACAGGGTGGCGGGTAATGCCGGGTCCGAATAGGCGACGAAGCCACCCGTATCATTGACATACATGTTGCCGGCCAGGCTCAATTGCTTGAGGTTGCTCTCGCACTGCATCTCCTGCGCGTGGATTCTTGCCAGGGCAAGGACGGGCAGAAGGAGCGCTGCCAGAATGGCGATGATGGCAATCACCACCAGCAACTCGATCAACGTAAAGCCGTGGGAGGTTCCACGGCGCAGACCATGCTTCGCAGAGGTCATTTTTAAACGGACTTTCCCCTTCGACGCCGATGTTCGTGGCATCAAAGGAGTTTTGTTTGTCGTTTCCGGGATTATCGTCCCAAAGCGCGGGCTTTGCAAGGCATTTCAGCGCAAAGCCTTGGAAGCCTTGACTCAATATGCGCCGCCGCAACACGAAAAGTTTTTCGCCCAGCTGACGGCATTATTCTCGCACGAGAAGACAGGCATAAGGCTTTTCGTACAATCTGACTAAGCATGACGCTAAGCGATATAAGCAAGCCGTATACGACGGAAACGATGCTCGGTGCTCTGCGCAAAGCGCTGCGCCCGACTGATGGCGAGGTTCACCGGCTCCCGGTCCCGGTTCCCGGGGACAACGCCGGCTAACTCGGCCGATCCGGTTTCGAAGGCTTGAGCGAGCTGACGCCCGCTCCCACGGGTTATTGGGATTTTCAAATTGAGAACGGTTATTGCAGGACGACTCGGTAAAATCTCTGCGGACCTGAGCCGACGGAATCGGAAGCCGCCATGGCGCCGTTGGTGGCGGTAATGGCGCCATCGAGATCGATCCAGTTGGTTTGCACCAGATTGGTTGAATATTGCAATTGATATGTCTGGCCGGCCACGGCGCTCCAGACCAGCGTCAACGTTCCGCCGGTTTGGGTGATGGAGCTGAAGACCGGAGGCAAAGGGAGACTGAGGCGGAAGACGGTGCCGTTGTTGTAGATGCCGCCGTCATAAGTCGTCCCGTAGAAATTGCCGTCGGTCCCCTGCACGAGCGAGCCTGAGGGGTTGGCGCCTAAGGCGGCGCCGTTTGTTCCGGTGAACGAAATCAACGGGGTCAAGTTGCCGTTGGGGGTTATTTGGAAAATCGTGCCGTAATCAAAATTCCCATAACTGTAGGTTGTCCCGTAGAAATTGCCGTCACTGCCCTGCACCAGCGCGGAATAGGGGAAGGCGCCGTCGCTGCCGCCGGTGAAGGAGTAAAGATTTGTGAACTGGCCTTGCGGCGTGATCCGGAAGGCATCGCCACCGCCGTACGCGCCGCCGTTGAAGGCGCACCCGTAAAAATTCCCGTCGCTGCCTTGGACCAAATTGGCATAGGGGAGCCCGCCGTCGGCGGCGCCGCCGCCAAAGACATGCAAATTGGTGAACGTGCCCTCGGGAGTCAGGCGGAAGACGGTACCGAAGCCGATCTTGAACTGGCTGATGTTTCCACCCCATGCGGTTGTGCCGTAAAAATTGCCGTCATTGCCCATGATCAAGGCGGATGGATTGGCGCCGTTGGTATCAGCGAACAGGACCGGTGTCGTCAGGGCGCCGCTGGCGGAGAGTTTAAAAATCGCGCCATAACCGGCGCCGCCCGGGGCGACGTTGGTTTGGGCCGCGCCGTAGAGGCTGCCGTCGGCGCCCGGGGCGAGGGCGACAATGGGATTGGCGCCGTTGGTGCCGCTCAACAAGCCAAGTTGCGCAAAAGCACCGTTGGTGGAGATTTGAAAGATTGTGCCCCAATTGCTCGCGCCGCCGCCGAAGGTGGTACCGTAAAAGACGCCGTTGGAGCCGCGTATCAATCCGCCGACCGGGCCGGCGCCATTGGCGCCTCCAGTAAAATTGTATAAATTGGTGAAGAAACTGCCATCGGCCGAAATCTCAAAAATGGCGCCGTTGGTGTCGGCGCCGCCATTTGGCACCGTGCCGAAAAAATTGCCGTTGGGTCCCTGCACCAGATTGCTTGCGGGGTTGGCGCCGTTGGCTCCATTGAACGAAATCAGCGTGGTGAAGGTGATTCCGGCACCACTACGCAACGCAAACGACCAGAGGGCGGCAACGCACAGCGAAAGAACAAATTTTTGAGACGGTTTCATCAATCTGTGGTTATGGTTTAGTCGTCAATAATTCCGGTGACACTGCGCCCTTTGTCATGTCCGGCAAACCGGACGACCGCAACCGCGAACGGCTCGAGTGTCACCTGCGTTCCCGAAAGGACGGTTCGTTGCGGCGGATTTTCACCGGTCGCGGGAGCCACCAAGTCCATTCGCGCGCCGGCGGCGCCGGGCGGCAGGTTCAAGGTGATGGCCGCGTTCTCCTTGTTGACCAGGAGCAATTTGCGTCCCGCGCGAGTGCGATAACCCTGGACGGCCGCATCAGGGCAGGCGATTTGCGTGGCGACGAGTTTGTCGCCGGGACCGAAGTTATCCTTGATGAGTTCCAGCACACGAAAACGCGCATTCGGTTTGCCGGTCTCCCAGTTCACCATGCTGACACTGGGGTATTGGGTGGGATAGCCGACCAGTTGGGATTCTCCGATGTTCTCAATGCCGAGCTTGCTCAGTTCCACATAAAGATACGCGAACATGGCGCCGGCAGCATTCCAATAGACCGGCCGGTTGGTCCAGGTTTTATCATCAAGCGCAATGACACCCAGTTCGTCAATGTCGGTTTTTGTGGAGGGACTGAGGCGGAGGCGGATGTTCTCAATATTCCGAACGGTGGCGAGAAAGGAGTCTGCCTGCTCGCAGAAATGCCACGCGGAGGGATTCGAGACGCTGGTTCCATTCCCCGGGTTGGCATAGAAATGGTAGGAAATCATGTCGAGCGGAATGCCGGGCCGATGATTGGCGGGATTGAGAAAATATTCGAAGTAATTCAGCCGGTCCGGGAAGGCTAGAGCGAGGCCGACGAATTTGGTTTTCGGCGAAACCTTGTGGATGGCGCTGACAATGGCGTCGTAGCGTTCCGTATATTGTTGCGGGGTGGTGTTATGTTCCGCTTCGACTTCGTTGAGCACTTCCCACCACGCAATTTTGTAATGATGGCCGGATTTGTGCGGCACGCCCAATTCGTCGGTGAAACCCCCGCGACAATACCAGGCGACCAATCGGGCATAGTAATCACCAAGTTCCTTCAAGGTGGGGTCTTTCAGGTCTGTGCCCTGTGTATAATCCCAAAAGACCGCGTTCGGGTCAGCCGGGAAGGTGACCGGTTGCGGCGTCTTGAAAAGCCAGGTGGGAATCGTGCTGAAATTCAGGATCGTCGGATGGCCGCGGGTCGCATCAAGAAAATCGAGCGTCATGGGATCAATCAGGCTGAAGTCCCAGAACGTATTGGTCGCGGTGGGCGGCTCCAACTCGGCCACGGCCAACTTCGGGTACGGCAGCCAGGGCACATAACGGACATTATCGGCGCCGAGGCGGCGGAGGGCGGCATAGACCTGGTCGTGAATCGGCGATCCACGCCGCAGGAGGGGATTGACCACCACCTGCAAAGTGGCCGTCGAACGCGAAATGCGAATCGTCCTGGACCAATCCACTGTGACCTGCGGTGCCGTGCGAGCGGCCGCAGGCAGATCAATTGCCATCAGGGGAAGCGCGAGGATCAGAACGACCCCAGCATGAAAAAGTGCGCGATCGAACATGTGCCGGGCAATTAAATCATGAATGGGCCTCAAGAGGCACGGATTTTTTTGGCAGTGTCCTAAATTGGGCGGACTGCCCGGCGCAGTTCCTTCTCCCGCGGCGCCAGCCCGGCGTAGCTCCCAGCGAAGCCGCGGGAGCGGGAGAAGGTGTCCGAAGGACGGATGAGGGGGGTCGGGGAAAGACCATATAAAGCGCCGGGTTGTCGTGATAATCTCGCAATTTAGGATACTGCCGAATTTTTGCCGTATTCCGTGGCCAGCGATTTCTCCTTTCGCCGATTTCGCGCATTTCGAGGAAAAATTTCTTCATTGGCGGTTTCCACTTTTCTTTTAACGGATTTGCCATTTCAATTTGCGCCCATGTCGCGTGAGTACATTCTGGAAAATTTCAAAACGGATTTTCATCCGCAGATTGATTATGCGCGCGAACTGAACCCGCAGCAATATGCCGCCGTCACCGCGCCGCCCGGTCCGGCTCTTGTCATCGCCGGCGCCGGGTCGGGCAAGACCCGAACGCTCACTTACCGCGTCGCCTTCCTGCTGGAACAAGGGATCCCACCGGAAAGGATTCTTCTGCTGACCTTCACGAACAAGGCGGCGGCCGAAATGATGCGGCGCGTCGCCGATTTGCTTGGCCAACAGTTGGTGGCACTCTGGGGTGGGACGTTCCATTCCATCGGCGCGCGCATTTTGAGAACACACGCGGAGGCGCTCGGGTACCGCCGCAATTTCACGATCCTGGACCGGGACGATTCCAAGGACCTCATCAAGGCGTGCGTTGCGGATGCCGGAATTGAAACGAAGGGCACACACTTTCCGAAAGCGGAAGTGCTCAATGAAATTTTTTCGCTTGCGGTCAACACGCAAAAAACCACCGAAAAAATTCTCGGATCGCAGTTCAGCTATTTCAATGATTTCACCGACAAGATATCCGAATTGGCATTGCGCTACGCCAAACGAAAGCAGGCGGGCAATTCGATGGACTTCGACGATTTGCTGGCGCTCTGGCTGAGACTGATGCAGGAGCACCCCGACGCGCGCGAAATGTATCAGCGCCGCTTTCAGTTCATCCTCGTGGACGAATACCAGGACACGAACAAGTTGCAGGGGGACCTGATTGACCTGCTTGCCGCGAGGCATCATAACGTGACGGTGGTGGGTGACGATGCCCAAAGCATCTACGCGTGGCGCGGGGCGAATTTTTTGAACATTCTGGATTTTCCGAAGCGTTATCCCGGCGCGAAGGTTTTCAAGATTGAGACGAACTATCGCAGCACGCCGGAGATCTTGCAGGTGGCCAACGCGGCAATTGCGGCCAACCGGCATCAATTCACCAAGCATCTTGCGCCGTCGCGCAAGCCGGGGATGCGGCCGGCGCTGGTCGCCTGCAAGGATGCCGGGCAGCAATCCACGTTCATCGCGCAACGCATATTGGAATTGCACGAGGAAGGGACGAGCCTGAACCAGATTGCCGTGCTGTATCGCTCGCATTTTCACGCGCTCGAATTGCAACTTGAATTGACCAAGCGGCAAATCCCCTTTTCCATCACCAGCGGCATCCGTTTCTTTGAGCAGGCGCAAATCAAGGACGCCACGGCTTATCTCAAACTCATTGTCAATCCGCGGGACGAAATCGCCTTCAAGCGCGTGGCGCAATTGCATCCAGGCATCGCGGCGAAAGGGGCGGAGAAGCTCTGGAAAATCTTTTCGGCGGAGATGGAAGAGTTTCAACGGAAAGGCCG
>JASHVW010000072.1 GCA_030044395.1 Verrucomicrobiia bacterium | reverse complement strand
AATCCACTACGCCCAAACCCCCGTAGAGGCGACCGATCGTAGCCTAGGGCAAGCATTGCCAGGCCGATCGGCCTGCGAGAGCCGCCCCGGGTATTGATCCCCAACATCCTGCCGCCATTTGCGGAAGCCGCACGATAGCGCGAGTCTGATCTGCGGCCTTCGGCCAAATGATTGTGCCCGGACGCGACTGGAGTTTTTCGCCTTAACTTGACGCCTATGCGTCCCAGCGGGACGGCGGATCCGCGTTTCCAGACACTTCGTGTCTAACTGATGTCCGAGTTCGCCCCGTGACACTTTTCCTTTACCCATTACAGGCGTCGAGGAAGCCGTAAACATCAGCCTTTCAATTCAGCCGGCTCCTTTTTGGCTACTGCAATTGTGACGGCATCTGAAAAACGTAATCGTAGAGACGCGCCAAAGTCCCGCCCGTAGACGCAAGATTCTGATCGAAGGCAAATGTTGCGGCCGGCGCAAAATCACGAAGGGTCAGACAATACGTATTGTTGACCATGATGCCGAGCAATTCGCCGGTGCAACTGAAGACAAAATCGCCGCGTGACGGGTTGAATTGTCCAAACAATCCCTTCAGCAAACTGCGGTCCAGCCGCACGTATTGCGGCGTGTTCAAATCAATCTGAAAACTGCATTCGCCGTAGTAGCCCTCGTCGGCGCCCACCAGCACGGCGTTCTGAAATTTATAGGGGTCGTCGGAAAGACGATAGATTTTGCACCCGAGTTGGCGCGCCGCCTCGGCGGAAACCGGTATCATCACCACGCGCGGGTCCTGGGAGTCAAACGACAACGAATGAATCGGCGCCTGGGCCGCTCCGAAACTCAAAGTGCCGGTGAGTTTGTCCCAGTCCACGCCCGGGTCCCAGAGCTTCAGCGGCGTGGCTTCCACATGGCAAACCGCGAAGATGTTCGTGCCGTCGCTCACGAGAATGGTCTCAGTCTGTTTGTCACGCGAGGTGTCCATGGTGAAAAAGCTGGTGCGCTCGCCCACGATGGCCGCGGCGACGCGGTTGGAAACAAAATCGCTGAAAATGGTATTTGGCGCCAATGCCGTATTTTCGCGGATTTCTGCCGTCAATGCCGCGGAGTTGGTCGCCAGCGATTGAAATCCCGCGGCCAGCTTTGTGTTTTCAGCGCGCTCGACGTCCACTTCCTGCCGCATGAGGGCGGCCTGCTGCGCGGCCGCGTTCTTTTCCACTTCAGCCAGTTTCAATTCGTTGGCCAGTTGCTGTTGCCGGGATTCCTCCAGTTCCTTGCTGTGCGCAAGTTCGGCCAGTTGCAGGCGCAACGAATCAGCCAATTCCGCTTCACGGCTGGCTTCGGCGGCCTTCGCCGCAAGTTGTTGTTGCGAGAGCAATGAAGTGTCCTTTAATTGCTCGTTTAAATTGGCGAGGTTGGTCTGCGCAGTCGAATATTGCTGTTGGAGCTGCAAATTCTCAGCCCGCTGATTACTGGCCGCTCGTTGGACCGACTCCAGTTGCCGCTGTAATTCCGACTGGCTTTTTCGCTCGTCCTGAAGGGCCAATTTCATTGCCGCCGCCAGGTCGGCGCCAGGATTGACCGCCGGATTCGTGACGACCTCCAACGACGTGGGCGGGCGCGAATTTTTGCCGGCCATATGGTTGATGTCTGTGGAAAACGTCAACAGACTCAAAAGCAGAAAGTCGCAAATGACGATGAGGATGCTGCGGTTCATGAAACGGCGGGTGTTGGCGTTGGCACAAGCCGCGGAGCGGGGGCAACGGCGCGCTTCTCCTCGTTCATCGTCTGAACTTCAGATTCCATCAGCAAATGCCGCCGGAGAGGGCGCAAATGGAAGATTTTGAAGATAACGACGAAAACAATTCCAAATGACGTGGAGGAGTATGCGGCCATGAGGCTGAATTGCACCAGGCCAAGCGAGGCGACGATCAGCGACACGATGGTGCCGACGAATCCGAGATACAGTCCCGCGTCGAACAAGTGGTCTTCGTTTTCGAGCAGTTTCAATTTCATGCGGGGCGGAATGTTCTGACGGCGAATCTCGGCCAATTTGACGAGGCACGAGGTATAGACGAGCGCTTGCAGGACAAAAAAGACCAGCAAGGTGATGATAATGGTTGGATTCATAATAGTTTGGGTGATACCGGCGATTCCTGCGGGGACGCTACCGCCCAATGGGGACGGCAGCAGTCGAAAGGAAAAATGTTGCTCCTTTTGGCCCGCCTGGGCGAGAAACGGCTCGCTCAAGAGCAGCACAGCCAGCAGAAAACCGACTGAAAATAAAAATTCACGCACGATATGAAACCCGCGCACTTGCAGCGCGCGCTCGACCGGCGGCACGACAAAATGAAGCGCCAGCGCGAGAAAGAATCCGGCCAGCAAATACAAAAGCCATTTTACGGCCATCGCCAGAGGCAAATTTCGGACCGTCGCGCCGGCGCCAAAAGAATAAATGGCGCCGAACGGATTGTAAGCTGTCACGCGCTGTTCCAAATTAGAATGGTAATACCGTTCGCCGCCGGCGGCCAACCGCGTCACGCCCCCCGCCCCGTCCCGCAAACTAAGGCCGAGATCTGACAGACCGGTCTCAGGGAATCTCGCCACGTACTCCGACACGTCCGCCGGATGGCCGGAAAGCACCACGGCCGCAAACAGCACGGGCAGGTTTTCGTCGTCGTTCCGCGTCTCGTCGGCCAGCCGGTCGAGTGTGCCCGCGTCGGGTGCTCTGGCCACAAACGCCGTCAATTGGTCCCAGTTGAACCGCTGTCCGAGTGAAAGAAAATCCAACAGCGTCCGCTCCAGCGGCGCGGAATTGCCGCCGTTATTCGCCTGGCTGGCAAACTCTGAAATCTCCCCGCTCAAATTCTCCGTCAGCCGGTTTTCCTCCAGCAGCAACCCGCATATGGCCACCGCGGTGTCAAACGTCTGCCCCGAAGCGGAACCCGATGCAGGCAGCAAAACCGTGTTGTTGAGCAAACGGGTGCGCAACAACTCCGCAACCGCCGCACTGCGCGAGCCTTGCAGTTGTGCCAGCGCCGCTTCGCGATTTTCCCGCTGGATCAAAAACGCCGTCAGCGATTCCGAAGGATTCACGCCATCGCTGAAAATCCTCACCGTGGCTAAATCGTCGCCCCAGAAGAAGACGCCAGGGTTTTGGGCCGCCAGATTGGTGACGCCCGACGCGAATTTCGCCGCGTCAGGAATATTTTCCGATTCAGCCGCCGCAGCCAAAAGGCAGGCGTTGCCAAATTTGTTTTCCTTCTCCATCCGCCTGCCGTCCGCCAATAAGGCCGTCGTGTTCCGTCCGGCGGCTTGCAATACCCCCGCGTCAACCGCGCTCCAATGCGCGGGCACGAGTAAACCGCAGCCCAACAGTGTTAAACCGAGGACCACACAAATTAAAAAAATGTACAATCGGCCACGTCTCATTGATTGCTCCAAATACTTTGCGTAATTCTATTCCCATTCCGCAGTCCTCGTTGGACTGCGCGCTATAATCCGCGTTCAACCGTAGCAAACTCCGAACCAAAAACGCGCTTTTGCCCAAAAACTTTCAATCGCGCCGACGAGAGCGTTCCCTGAACTGGCGGCTGACCCAAACGCCGCCGTTCGTCCGCAATTACGTCATTTTGCATGAACTGGTGCGGCAAAATGCAATCCGCCGCGGATGTGTCAAATAAATTGCCAAAAACTGTCTCAATCCTTTTACTCAATGTGTGCGGTTTGATTCCAGATTTAAGACAAAGACAGAAACCATGGCCGAAACGCTCTCGCTCAACGGCCGCGAGGTCCCCCTGGCGATCGTCCGCAATCCCCGGGCGCGACGGTACGTCTTGCGGGTGCAACCGGATGGTTCGGCGCGATTGACCGTTCCACGCCGCGGTTCCATCATCGGCGCCCGGCAATTTGCCGAACGGCACAAGGCCTGGCTGCAACGTCAATTGCATTATTTTTCCGAGCGTCCGGCCCGGCCAACCGAATGGACGATCGGAACCGAAATATTCTTCCGGGGCGCCTTTGCGCAAATTCTTGAGGATACGACTGGTTCCCCCGGAATAATTCGATTTGCCTCTGAAATCATTCGCGTGGC
>JASHVW010000009.1 GCA_030044395.1 Verrucomicrobiia bacterium | reverse complement strand
AGTATTGTTGGCGCGAACCAGCAGGCGATCGGGGTGAGATTTTGCGCGCCGAAATGAGAGGCAGGGGTGATATTTCAATCGCCCCCCAAGAAAATTCCCGCATGTCCGGTTATCCGTCCGATTTCCGGCTTGCGCGAACGGCGGCGGCCATTCAGTCTTTGCCGTCAAAATGCCTGAACTTTTATCCCGATGAGCGATTCGACCGACCTAAAGAAAGAAATCAAACAACTGATCGTGGACAATCTCATGTTGAAAATCGGCGCCGACGAAATCGGCGATGAGCAGGCGCTCTTTGGGCCAGACAGTCTCGGCCTGGATTCGGTGGACGCGCTGCAACTGGTGGTGGCGCTTGATAAAACCTACGGCCTGAAACTGGCCGACACCGATGCCACGCGGAAAGCGCTGCAAAACGTCAACGCAATGGCCGTGGCGGTGGCCCAGGGTGGAAACCATTAAGGGATCCGTTGTGGCCTTCGAAGATTTTCCAAAACAAGCACGAGGCGTCGAGCTTCTCGAACGCTCGCTAGCCCAGGGCAGACTCGGACATGCGTATTTGTTCGCCGGCGACCGGATTGAGGAATTGGAATCGGTGGCGCGCACGCTGGCCAAGACGCTGAATTGCCAAAATCCAATCCGGCAAAATGGCCGCGCGGTGGATTGCTGTGATGCCTGCGCGAGTTGCCACAAGATTGACAAGGAGACCCATGCGGACGTCCATTGGGCGCGGCCCGAATCGAAATCGCGGGTGATCACGGTTGACCAAACGCGGGGGCTGATGCGTGAAATTCAGCTCAAGCCGACCGAAGCTGAGTTCAAAGTGTCGGTGATTGTCGGGGCCGACCGGCTGAAGCTGGAGGCGGCCAATGCCTTTCTAAAAACCCTCGAGGAACCGCCCCAGAAATCCATTTTGATTCTGCTTTCCACCGTGCCGCAGCGGATTTTGGAAACGATCGTATCGCGCTGCCTGCGCCTGAATTTTTTTAGCGAACGGCGGGGATTGGAACCCGACCAGGCTGAATGGCTGGCGAAATTCAGCGCCGTGGCGGTTGAGGAACAAAAGAGTTTTTTAGGCCGCTACCGGCTGCTGGACGTTTTGTTGCAAAAACTCGCCGAGATTCGAGCAGCCACGGGGGAGACACTCGGCGCGCGTTCGCCCCTGGAGAAATACGAGGAAATTGAAAAGGATCTGCGCGAGAAATGGGAAGAAGAGCTCGCCGCGGCCGTGGAATCGGAATACCGGCGCCGGCGCGCCGATTTGCTGATGCTGGTCCAATCGTGGCTGCGCGACGTGTGGTTGCACACGCTTGCGGCGGGGAGCGGTCTGCTCAGCTTTCCGGAAATCGCCGGGGCGAAGGAAGTGGCCGGGCGGATTTCGGGGCGGCAAGCGCTTGAAAATTTGCAAACGCTCGAGCGAACGCAGCGCCTCCTGCATACCAATGTCCAGGAAGCCCTGGCGCTGGAAGTTGGGCTGCTGAAATTGCATTTTTAGCCGAGTGCGGACACAATTCCGGCGATGAAATCCGAACCGACGCCCGCCGTGAATACAATTCAAATCTTCGCGCCGGCATTCGGACTTTTTCTCGGCCTCTGCATCTGGAAATTCGGCAACCCGGTGATTCTCGACCAGAAAATCCTTCCGCCGACATCGGTTTTAGAATTCTGGACGGACTCGTGGCCGACACATTGGGCGGGTTGGATTTTTTTACCGTTTGCGGCCGCCGGTGCCTTTTTCATTTTAAAAGGGGCATGGCGGTGGCCGGCGTCCAAATGGCTTTGGCTGCTGCCGCTGGGGTGGTTGGGCTGGCAGTTCGTTTCCGCGACGCAATCGGTGGATCCCGACCTGAGCGCCATGACGCTGTGGCAATTTTTCGGGTGCGTCGCCTGTTATTCTATCGGGGCGTTTTTTTTCAACAATCGCCCGGCGCTGAATTTGTTGCTTATCGGGGTTTTGGCGGCATTCATCTTTTGCCTGGTGCGCGCCATAGACCAACGATTGGTCGAATTTCCGCGAAGCCGCGACGTGTTGCTGGAAGGCCAGCGTGACGGCTGGACGAACACGACCCCGGCGCTACTTTTGGAGATGGAACGTGAAGGTGTCATCATCAACACCAACGGCATGGAGGTGGCGAACCCCGCCGTGCTCGCGCGATTCGGCAAACGTCCGCCGCCGGGGTTGAGCGGGTTGCATCTGCTGGTCTATAAATTATTCGCCTCCGCCCCGCGCGCCATGGGAACCCTTGTTTATCCGAACGCGCTGGCGGGAATCGTTTTATTGCTATGGCCGGTTTTATTGATGCTTGCGTTTAGCGCTAAAGATTTGCGCCGGGCCATTCACCGGGTCGTCGTTACGATGGCCGTCCTTCTTGGCGCGGGAGGATTGTTTTGGAGCGGCTCGAAACTCGGCTGGCTCCTGGCGATGGGAATCGGCGGCTTGTATCTTTTGCGGTTGAATTGGCCGGCGAGGTTAAAGATGGCTGCCATCGTCGCAGTGACGGTCATCGGCCTGGCCATTTTCGCGGTTCGCTTTCACCATTATTTTGCCGCCGGCGCGACGAGCGTCGGCGCGCGGTTTGATTATTGGCGCGCGGCAATTCAAACGACTGTTGATAAACCCGTTTTCGGCACCGGACCGGGCACTTTTCAAAGGCCCTACGCCCGGCTCAAATCGCCGGACGCCGAAATGGCGCGGCTGGCGCATAACGATTATCTCGAACAATTTTCGGATTCTGGAATTTGCGGCGGAACTTTGTATTTGGGTTGGATTTTTGTGGCGCTGGCGACGATTGGGCGGCAGGTGTGGGGGTCCAAAGATAAATTCTCTTTTGCGATTTTTGCGGGTTTGCTTGCGTGGTTTATCCAGGGATTCGCCGAATTCAGCCTGTACATTCCGGCGCTGGCGTGGACGGCATTTACGCTGCTTGGCGGCGAGGTGGGCATGCTTCCATCGCCACGGCCGAATCGGACCGCAGGCCAAGCAACGAGGCTCTAACGCATTATTCCCCCTATCACTCTTCACGCCGCATTTATGATTCGTCATTTCCGATCATACCGCAGACTGGGTCGAGCCGGATTCTGTTGACAGCGAGGCGTGTGCCGGAGGCAAAACGCCGCCAGAGCATGGCGGCGACAATGGAGTTGCGCGCTTGAATCAGGGAAACGGCGTCTTTTTGGGCCGCTTGCGGGTAGGTCGCGAGCAATTGTTCGAG
>JASHVW010000071.1 GCA_030044395.1 Verrucomicrobiia bacterium | reverse complement strand
AACGCGCAACCGCTACTCTGGACCGTATCCGCGTTGTTTGAAGAAGCCGAATATCACTTTTACGGCGCATTGTCCCGAGCGGCTTACTCCGTCGTTGCACCAAACAGCGAGCGGCAGCAGCATCTGGACCCAATTGCCACGCACTACAAGCAACTGAAGGTCTGGGAGGAAAACTGTCCGGAAAATTTCGAGAACCGGGCCGCGTTGGTGGGTGCCGAACTGGCTCGGATCGAAAGCCGCGATATGGAGGCGATGAGCCTCTATGAACAGGCAATCCATTCCGCTCGTAACAACGGTTTTGTCAACAACGAGGCGCTTGCCAGTGAACTGGCCTCGCGGTTCTATGCGGAACGTGGATTCGAGGATATCGCGCGTCTGTACTTGCGAAGAGCCCGCTACTGTTATCTGCGCTGGGGAGCTGATGGCAAAGTACGGCAACTTGAGGGAATGTTTGAGCATCTTCGAACTGAAGAGCAGACTCCCGATCCAACAATTGCGGCCGCAATGCCACTTGAACACCTTGACCTCACGACGGTGATAAAAGTGTCACAAGCCGTGTCGAGTGAGATGATTCCGGAGAAATTAATCCATTCGCTCATGCGCATGGCGATTGAGCAGGCGGGTGCCGAGCGTGGTTTATTAATTCTGACATGCGGCAGTGAGCAGCGAATAACGGCCGAAGCTGCGACTTGCAGCGACACGGTGCGCGTGCAGTTGCGCAATGTTCCGGTAAACGCGTCGATGCTGCCTGAATCAGTTCTCCACTATGTCCAGCGTACCCGCGAGAGCGTCATTGTGAACGATGCCGCAGCCAAGTCTTCTTTTGACAATGATCCCTACATACTCCGCAGCCAAGCTCGTTCGATTCTCTGTGTTCCTCTAATTAACCAGACCAAGCTTACCGGCATGCTCTACCTCGAAAACAACTTAACCCCCCATGCCTTCAAGCCCGGTCGGATCGCGGTATTGAAGGTGCTCGCCTCACAAGCCGCGATCTCACTTGAGAACACTCGTTTGTACCACGATCTCGAAGAACGCGAAGCCAGAATCCGCCTCTCCGAACACCTGGCGCGCGGACAGATAGAGGCGTTACAAGAGACATTGGTCTCGCTGGCACGCGATTCAGAGCCGGAAAAATTTCTGGAGCACGTTTTGTGCATCATTTGCCGGCAGTTAGGCGCGCACAGCATCAGTGTGTGGGAGATGAATGAAAAATTCGGCGTTGTGGACATGGCGGCAATTTTTGAAAATGGCTCATTGCGCCTTCCGTCGTGCGAAGAAGGGGAAATGCCGCCGCAATTGCAATTTGAAGCGACGGAGCATCCTGTCTGGACAGAATTCTTCCGCACCGGCAAAGATGTCATATATGGCGAAATGGTTGCCGATCCTCCAGGGGTGCGTGTGGCGACCAGTCCAAGTGGCCCGTGGCATGACTGGCGGGCAAAGCCAGTAGCAAATCCGAATGTGCCCAAAATAATTGAAAGTCTTTCCGCTCGGGGAATTGCGGCAACGCTCTGCATTCCGATGATCGTCTCCTGTAAGGTCACTGGTATGTTCAGCATACGTTTTGAGCAAAAACGGGAGATCCGGCCCGAGGAAATCGAATTGACACGGGCAATGACGCACCAGGCGATGCTGGCTCTGCAATTAATGCGATTGTCGAAACAAAGCCGCCAAGCAGCAGTCCTGGCCGAGCGCAATCGCCTTGCGCGCGACATTCACGACACGCTGGCACAGGGATTTACTGGCATCATTATGCAATTGGAGGCGGCCAGAGGTGCTGCGACGCAAGGCCATTCAGGGGAAGTATTCGAACGCATTGGCCGGGCGAGCGAATTGGCCAGATCAAGTCTGGGCGAAGCACGCCGTTCAGTCCGTGCGTTGCGTCCACGCTCATTAAGAGAAGGAAAATTGTCGGCAGCGTTGGAGAATTTGCTTAAACGCATGACAGATGACACAAAATTGAGCGCAGATTTCCACATCGAAGGTGATGAACGTGCAATTCCGACGGATTACGAAGAAGGTTTGTTACGCGTAACCCAGGAATCGCTCACGAACGCCGTTAGGCATGCAAACGGCAAAAATTTCAAAGCCAATTTAGTTATCAGCGGGAGCAAAATTCAACTTCAACTTGTGGATGATGGCCGTGGTTTTGATCCTAATACCGAACACGAAGGCTTCGGCCTGGTTGGTATGAAAGAACGGGTTGCCGGTATGGGTGGAGAATTCATAATCCGTTCTAAACCAAATGTCGGAACGGAAATTCTCATTACGTTGAAACTTCGCCCACCTTCCAGAGTGGAGGACGGAAATGAATAGCGCCAAAAAAATCATTCGCGTCCTGGTCGCAGACGATCATACCGTTGTTCGCGACGGCTTGGTTGCCATTATAAAGCAGGAAAACGATATGGATGTTGTCGCTGATACCGGGGATGGACAGCGTGCGGTCGAATTATGGAAGCAGCATCGTCCGGATGTGACTCTCATGGACTTGCAGATGCCCGTTTTGGACGGCGTGGACGCTATTTACCAAATCCGTGCGGCTGATCCAAACGCGCGTATCATTGTCCTAACAACCTACGATGGCGACGAAGACATTTATCGGGGGATGCGCGCCGGAGCGAAGTCGTATTTGCTCAAGGACGTCAGGCGTGAGGAATTGTTCCAGTGCATCCGGGAGATTTATGCCGGCAAAATGTTTGTGCCTCCTGCGATTGCGGCAAAATTGGCTGAACGGCTACCGGCGGAAGAGCTAACAGCCCGTGAACTGGAAGTGCTGCGTCTTCTCGCCGAAGGCAAATCCAACAAAATCATTGGCGCGGACCTGGCGATTTCGGAAGTGACGGTTAAAAGCCACGTCCAATCGGTTTTTCGGAAGCTGAATGTGCTTAGTCGAACCGAAGCCATTACCGTGGCAAACCGCAAGGGTTTGCTACGATTGTAAAGTTTTTGTTGCTTCACCAACTTTCCGGAGTCCTTCTTTAGTAGGAGAGATTTTTCCCACCATCGTCCAATTGTCACACTCCGGAAATCTGGTAAAGTGATGTTCATGAGCACGATTACCGTCAAGGATGGG
>JASHVW010000070.1 GCA_030044395.1 Verrucomicrobiia bacterium | reverse complement strand
CGTCGGCCCTACCGCATCCGGCGAATTTCCGCCGGAACACAAGGCCATTTTGAAGGTGATGGGAAAATGGCTGGCAACGAATGGCGCGGCGATTTACAGCACCGAACCCGCGCCGGAATGTGAAGTCAGCCCGCAACCGGGCCTTAATTGCTTCGCGACCAAGGCCGGCAACAACATCTACCTGGAATTTATCCATTGGCCGGACGGCACCCAGCCGGCTTCAATTACGATTCACCGGAATGGTTTTGTTGGCGCCGCCGTTTTGGATTCCTCGCTGCCTCCCGCTCAGGTCAAGGCGACGGCGACAGGTGGCGCGACGGTGTTTTCGATTGCCGAACCGGCGAAAGTTGATCCATACGCCACCGTGGTCCGGTTATCGTTTGGACCATTGGCGGAAAAGATGTAGGGCCGTTACTCCGCCCGTTCTCGTCTCGACTTTGTTGCGCCACGATATTGCGTTGCTTGCACCACGATTCCGAAAATCAGCAGCCCAATGAATAGAATTCCCTTGTTCGCATCCTTCAGCGGCACATTTTGAGAAATCGCCGTCGCTCCCGCAAGTGACGACAGAATGATCAAGGCCGGATCCAGCAATACGACGGTCAAAAGCACGCCGAAAACTCCGCCGATGACATAGGCAATCCATTCGACGGCGTGCTGTTGAGTGTGCAACACAGCCACGGCGACGCTGGAAAGAAAGTAGCCCCCGGCAAAAAATCCAGCGATGCCCACCACAACACGTTGTAGAAAAATGGAAGTGATGGCGCCAAGCAATCCCACGCCGATGGCAATCAAAAGAATCAGCGCTGGCGATTGTCCTTGAAACAGATCGCTCGCAATATCGAATCCGGCAATGAAACCGATGCAACCCACAAATAGCCAGAACAGCCTGCGCCCAAATAGCAGCAGTGCCGCGCCGACGAGAATATCCACCCATTGCATTGCGTTATTCCAACGTTGCTCCCAACAAATTAAATCAACGCGCCGTTTTTACAACCGCCGGAAGGGAGCAATATCGGATGAAGGCCTTCGATAGCATTCGAATCAAGCATCGATTCCAATGATCAGAACAGGAATGTCAATGTTAGACACACCGCGATGCTGCAAGTCCCAGATAAATTGTTCGAAATAGGAAACGCCGGTTGACATTTGGTCGGCAAAACGTTTGATCGGCACGATCTCAATCCCTGCGTTAATGTGGCCCAGTTTGTGAAAAATGGTCATCTTGGCGCAGACGTTATAGACCATGAAGGCGTATTTGCCAAACTGCACTTCAACACCGAGTTTTTCTTTCACAAAATCCATGTCACGAAACGCACCTTTTGAAAGTGGCTTGGCCTTGTAACCCGGTCTGTAAAATTCGGTTGGATATTGGCATGGCACTTTGCAATTGGCCCAAGCCAGGGGTTTGAATTCCGCTTTGAACCCACGATTTAGGGCAAATGGGCTGTAAAGCATTTTGCCCGGCATGGTTTTTTCTTTGCTGGTCTTGGTCTTGCAACGCGTGGCATCCACGCGGAAAATAACACCATAAACTTCATCAAGCAGCTTTTGGTGCTTCCTGGCGAGATAGGTTGCGCCGTTTTTAAAGGAGAATTCCCCGGCAATTTTCATAGCAAAACTTTTTCCGCATCCCACGCTGCCGGTCTCTGGGAAACTTTTTCGCGGCCGGTTGGCACATGGACCGGCTTACCCAGTGGACGCAGTTTGAGCGTACCTTCGGCGAGCTTTTGCAGACGTTCCCGCGCAACGGCCAAATAAGCCTGGTCACGGTCACAGCCTACGGCGCGCCGGCCATGTTTGGCGGCGGCAATGAGCGCGGAACCAACGCCACAATAGGGGTCATAAACCCAATCATCGTCGTTTGTGAACGCAAGCACGCAACGTTCGACCAACTCGACTGGAAACTGGCAAGGGTGTTCGGTTTTATCCGGGTGATTCGCTTTCACGTTCGGAATTTCCCAAATCCCGCGCTCCCAATCCTGCGCGACGATTGACCAAATATCGGATGGATTCTTGCCCAGCGGATTGCCGGATGGCTGGCCGCGCTTCTCGCCTTTGAAATGGAGTTTGCCGGGATACTTTGCCGGGATGCGCACCGGGTCGAGGTGAAAAAGATAATTGTCCGATTTGGTGAACCAAAGGAGGGTTTCGTAACGTCCTGAAAAGCGGAGGCTGCAGTGCAAACCGTGCTCAAAATGCCAGATGATCCGATTGCGAAGCTTCAATCCCTCGCTTTTGAACAAGTCGTAATAATAAAGATCCAATGGGAAAACCTCGCCATCCTCGACATAATTGCCCACCTGCCAGCAAATGCTGCCATTGTGCTTCAGCGCACGTTTCAATTCGTGGATCAGCGGTCTTTGTTGGGAGAGATAATTTCGCAGCGAGGAACGTTGCTCATATTCCTTGCCCAAATTATAGGGCGGCGAAGTAACGATGAGAGAGAAGAAATTTGTCGGCAGTGTTTTTGCGCACTCCAGAGCGTCGTTACAGATTAAGACGAGACTTTGATCGTTGGAAAACGTTTCCGAAACATGAATTCGTTTGCTGAAAAGGGTGTTGACCATTTCGTTGATTAAGATGGCAGAAGATCGGGCGGTTGAAAATTATTTTTCGCGGAAAATCCGGCAGTGCCGCGCCGACGAGAATATCCACCCATTGCATTGCGTTATTCCAACGTTGCTTCCAATAAATTAAACCAAG
>JASHVW010000069.1 GCA_030044395.1 Verrucomicrobiia bacterium | reverse complement strand
AACTGCCGCATCGTGATGGAACTCAAGCGGGACGGCAACCCGAAGGTGGTCATCGCCAATCTCTACAAACATACGCAGCTCGAAGTGTCCTTCAGCGTCAATGCCTTGGCCATTGACCACGGCAAACCCAAGACGCTGAATCTCAAGGAGCTGATCCAATGTTACATCGAGCACCGCCGCGAGGTCATTTTGCGCCGGACGCGATTTGAGTTGAAGAAGGCCGAGGAACGCGCGGAATTGCTCGAAGGCTATCTGATCGCCCTCGCGAACCTGGATGAATTCATCTCCATCATCCGTAAATCCAAGACCCGTGAGGAAGCGCGCGTAAAACTGCTCGCATTCGAATGGACGCGGAAACAGGTCGAGCGTTGGGGCATTTTGATTCGCAGCGACGAGCGCCTGGAGGCGGGCCGCTACGCTCTGACGGAACGGCAGGTGGACGCCATCCTCGAACTGCGCCTGTATCAATTGACCGCGTTGGAAATTGACAAGGTCGAAGCCGAATACAAGGAATTGCTGTCGCGCATCAAGGATTTGCTGGACATCCTCGCGAAAGAATCGCGCGTGATGACCATCATCAAAAATGAGCTGAAGGTCATCAAGGACAAGCACGCCACGCCGCGGCTCACCCAGATTGTTCCCGATGAAGGGGAAATCGCGATTGAAGATTTGATCGTCAACGAAGGCGTCATCATCACGCTCACGCATAATGGCCTGATCAAGCGCACCAATGTTTCAAGCTATCGCGCGCAACGGCGCGGCGGCAAAGGAGTGATTGGCATGAGCACGCGCGAAGCCGCCACCGACGAGGACAAGGATTTCATCGAGCATCTGTTCACCGCCAGCACGCACGATTACCTGATGTTCTTCACCAACTCCGGGCGCGTGTATGTGGAACGTGTCCACGAAATCCCCGACATGGGCCGCGCCGCCAAGGGGCGGAGCATTGCCAACCTCTTGGAGTTGAAGCAGGGCGAAACCATCGCCGCCCTCATCCGGGTGGTTTCCAAAACCGATGCGAACAAGGAAGATGTCACCTGGCAACAGGACGGCTTTGTGCTCTTTGCCACCAAACAGGGCACGGTGAAAAAGACCGCGCTGGCCGAGTTCGCCAATGTCCGCAAGGGCGGCATCATCGCCATCGGCATCGAGCCGGGGGACGTGCTGATTGACGTGAAACTCACCACCGGTAAAAACGAAGTGGTGCTCATTACCCGCGACGGCATGAGTATCCGCTTCAATGAGGAGGACGCCCGGCCGATGGGTCGGCCCGCCGGCGGGGTGCGCGGCATTGATCTTTACAAAGGCGACGAAGTCGTGGCCCTGGCGATTGCCGTTTCAGATGCCAAACTTTTGGTGGCCGGCGAAAACGGGATCGGCAAACGGACCGACTTTGAGGAATACCGCATTCAATCCCGCGGCGGCAAGGGCATCATCACCATGAAGACCAACGAGAAAACCGGCGCGGTCATCGGGGCGCTCACCGTGCGCGACAACGATGAAATCATGCTCATCACCTTCAAAGGCCAGATGGTGCGCATTTCGGTGAGCGGCATCCGTGAAGCTGGCAGGAATACGCAAGGCGTGAAACTCATCAACCTGGATGCCGGGGACAAATTGCAGGCCATTGCCCCGGTTATTGGAGAGGACAAGGAAGATGCCGCCGGCGAGGAAGTTCAAAAATAAGTCTGAGTCGGAATGATGCAATTCAATCTCACGCAAAACTCCCCGTTTCATTTTGAAAATGCTCACGGCCCTTGAGCCTGCCGTGTGCTTCCTTCGTAACCTCCTCATCCTCGTCCTCGAAGCGCAGGCGAAGGCGGGCGCTTCTGTTCATCTCGTCTTTCGCATAACCTTTGCGAACTTGGCGAACTTGGCGTGAGGCCATTTTTCAGACACGCTCTGAAAAACTTTTCCGATTCTCTTGTCATCGCCGATTTTTTCGGTTAGAATGACGCCGCCGTGATTGTTGCAGTAGTTGTTGACAGGCTTCTGTTTTGATCAATTTTCAGCCGCTTCAATTCACGTGTTTTATGAACAAACACAATTTAATTGCATTCATTGTCATCGCCCTGGGCGTGAGCGCTCGCGCCAATACTGCCACGCCCCTGCCGGCTTGCCCCACCAACACCGCGCCGTTGTGGCAGGAGAGCCTCGCCTTCGGCTTCACCCTCACCCGCGGCAATAGTGACACCACGATGGCCGACGGCGAATTCAGCGCGCACCGAAATGATCCGACCAATGAAGTCATTACCAGCGCCCAGGGCATTTATGGCACGGCGAATGAGGTGAAGAACGCCGAGCTTCTGCACGGCATTGGACAATACAATCACTTCTTCAGCCAGCGCTTATATGGCTATGGTCGCGGCGATGCCTTCCATGACGGCGTCGCCGACGTGGAGTATCGTCTCACGGTCAGCCCCGGCGTGGGCTATTATTTCTTCAAAGACAAGGTGACGACGTTTGCCGGCGAAGCCGGGCCGGGCGGCGTGTTCGAAAAATTGGACGGCTCGTTCGAGAATTATTCCGCGCCGCGCCTGGCCGAGCGATTCGATCGCAAATGGGATGAACATACGCATATTTGGGAAAACGTGGAGTTTTTGCCGCAATTGGACATGGGCAATAATTTTTTGGTCAATGCTGAAGTCGGCGCAGAGGCGCCCCTGACGAAGCGCATCAGTTTACAGGCGGTGTTGCAGGACAACTATATCAACATTCCCGCCCCGGGCCGCGAAGACAACGATCTGAAATTAATCAGCGGGTTGGTTTATAAGTTTTAAGAAAATCCCTGCTTTCTCGTCCTCGTCCTCCTCCTCGTCCTCGAAGCGCAGGCTAAAGCGGGCGCTTCTGTTCATTTCGGCTTTCGCCTCTTTCCCGGTCAAATGTTTTTGTCATTCGTGCTTCGTCATTAATTAGTCATTGGGATTTGGGAATTAGTCATTTTCGAAGAACATCCCCTCCCGCTCTGCGGAATCCAGTTATTCATGGCGCAATCCGTTCCAGCTTCCACGAATTATCGGCTTGTTTCGTGTATTGAAAGCGATCATGCATACGGTTCGGACGGCCCTGCCAGAATTCAATCCGTTCCGGCCTCAGGACAAACCCGCCCCAATTCGTTGGCAGGGGCACTTCGGCGGGAAATCTCTTCTCCATTTCTTCCCATTTTGCTTCCAGTGCCGCCCGGTTGGCGACAACGTCGCTTTGGTTCGACGCCCAGGCGGCAAGTTGGCTGCCGCGCGGGCGCGACCTGAAGTAATTTTCAGAAACTTCGCGCGAAACCTTTTCGACGCGCCCGGCCACGCAAATTTGCCTTTCCAAATCCGGCCAATAAAACGTCAACGCGGCATTCGGATTTTCCGCCAACTCCCGGCCTTTGCGGCTGTCGTAATTGGTGAAAAACGTGAAACCATCCCGGTTCACCCCCTTGAGCAAAACCGTGCGGGCCGAGGGCACTCCATTTGTCTCCACGGTGGCCAGGACCATCCCGTTGACATCCGGAGGCGTATGGCCAAGCACGGCATGCCAGAGCTTGTACAGCGCGATGCCTATCCGCCGCCAATACGACGAAGATTTTTCGCCGGCGGCCTGCGCAAACCAGTCTTCAAATTGCGCGAAGGGATCCGCTTCAAGATCCACCCGCTGCAAATCTCCGCGCGCGTAATCTCTTCTGATGTCCGAAATGTTCATGGCGCATCACATTGCGCGGAACGCCGTCAGACCAAGGGCTATGACAAATAGGGCGAAAGCCAGGCGGATGACGCAGGCGACGAGCACCCGCGCCTTCGTTTCCGTGGCCCAGTTCAAAATGTCCCGGAGCCGCCATGGCGTGATGGTAAACCAGATTCCCAGAACGACGAGGAAATACGCCCAGTATTGAATCACCAATACCCAGGGCGATTGGCCCAGGTGCGGGCGTCCGGTATCCACCATCAATTTTGCCAGCAGGAGGGCGACCACCGCGAGGCCACGCACGGCGAGGAAATCCCTCACGTAAATGCACGACAAGACCCCGACGGCGATGAAACCGCCAATCATGTAGGGCTTGAAAACGGAGAAGACGGCGACCGGCTCCACGTACACGTTCCAGGCAAACCAGGCCGTGCCCAGGAGCATGAGAACAACGCCAACGCGCAGGTTTCAAGGAAATCGGCGCGCGGCCTTGGCAAGTTTCTCCGGATTGGCGAGGCCATAGATTTGCGGCAGGCTCATTCCGGCTCCCAGCAAAATAGCTAATAGTGACAAACTCATTTCGAAAATTTAACCATGAATCGGCGGCCATGAACATGAAAAATTCAAAGGCCTCATTCACCTGGCTGAATTTGTTGTGTGCGATTCACGATTTGAAATACGCATGCCATCCTTGTCAAACCATTCGGGATGTTCGAGGAATTGGCGCATGTGTTGGTTGTGCGCGTCAACAAATGCTTGCTGGATTTCTCGATGCACTTTTGGCCAATTTTGATCCACCAAGAAATAATAAACTTGAAATCGCCCTTCCATTTTGCCAGCAGGTTCAGTTGTCCCATCCGTTGGCACGATTCCTGAGTCATCAGCATCAGATTTAAAAAGCTTCATTTCATAAAGGCAAAAATTTCCACGCGCAAACTCATAGGTTGCCTCTTGAAATCCCGCCTGTGCAGCGAAATCTTCGGCTCTCTCTTTTAGAAAATAATTATGCCACAAAGTGATCCCCAAAAATCCAAGACAAACCAGCAATAATATGAATTGGGCCATGATAATTAAAGTTGAAATACGCGCCATTCTCATAATTGATCATGATTGGTCATTGAAGGACTCTCGTAAAGGGTGAATGAGTGAACAAGTTTGACGTAAGCCATCCATGCCAGCGTATGGAGCTCCGCGTACGGCGGAAAATCGCGGAATTTGCCCGGACCGCCTAAAGGCGGAACTCCAAACAGGAATGGTATCTATTTTGCGCTTTTGAACAATTGAAAACCTTGCATAATCGGAGCATGAATGTTTTCGTCACCGGCGGCGCCGGTTATATCGGCTCCGTCTGCGCGGAAGAACTGCTCAATCAGGGGCATCACGTCACCGTTTATGACAATCTGACCGAAGGCCATCGCTCGGC
>JASHVW010000068.1 GCA_030044395.1 Verrucomicrobiia bacterium | reverse complement strand
CGATGGAACGCGCAAAACGGGCGCGGCAGAGTGGCGGCGCGTCCCCGCAGGCAAGCGGCGATCCTGCGCCATGATTCCATCCGCGTTCAACTGTGACACCCTTTCCTGTCTGCTCCAATGAACACCCGATTCACGCTGCCCGATTATGCCGCGTTTGTCCTCGGCCCCACGTAACGCATTGGCGCTGATTGCACGTCGTAGAAAATCGCCGCGCGAACCGCCTTTTGCGGAGAATCCAAAAGACGGCTCGCCAGCACTGTAATAAACCGCACAATCCACTCCTTATCCTTTTCGAGATACGCCCATGCGTAGCACATTTTAGCCTCGACATGGCCGATAAGGTCAAAGACTTCGACCGGACCTTTCCAAAGCGTATCTCCGCCAATCACTTCATGCACATCAACGCTTTGGCGGTGAACCGCCTTGCATTTATGCTTTTCCTGGACCTCCCATTGCAACATGGCTAAATAGTCAAGATCGTTTGGCATATTGAACGTAAAAAACATGACCTTTTAGCAAGGAAAATGCCACCCGAAGAATCGCGAACTTATTCAGGAAAACTGATTTTTCCATGCAAACACATATTGCAATTTGCGTTTTTGACCCTTGCAATAATCCAATTTTATCATGTGCCAGTGCTTTCGGACTCATACTTAAAGTTATAGTCAGGCAAGATTCATGATATTACGCAAATCCTATCTCGGAGTGTAACGTTTCTCCATGACTGAAATGGCACAATACACGGCGCAGCCACCAAAGCCGAAGCCGCAAGCGCAAAACATAGCGATACAGGTGGGCGTTGACAGCTTTGCCGCAAAGTCTGCGGACAACAGCGTCACCGCGTCGGACAGCATCCGCAATCTTGTCCAGCGTATTGAGCTGGCGGACCAGGTTGGTTTGGATGTATTCGGCGTTGGAGAACATCATCGCCGCGAATTTCTCGATTCCGCCCCGGCGATGATCCTCGCGGCGGCGGCAGCCCGGACCAGTCATATCCGTCTTACCAGTGCGGTCACCGTCTTGAGCGCGGCCGATCCGGTGCGCGTCTTTCAAAATTTCGCCACTCTCGATCTTCTCTCCCAAGGCCGCGCGGAAATGGTCGTCGGTCGTGGCTCATTCATCGAATCGTTTCCTTTGTTTGGACTCGAGCCCGAAGACTACGATGCCCTCTTTGCCGAAAAACTCGATTTGCTACTTAATCTCCGCGAAAACGAGTTCGTTCACTGGTCGGGCCGGTTCCGGCCCCCGTTGACCGGTCAGGGCGTTTATCCGCGCCCGGTGCAGAATCCATTGCCGGTTTGGGTGGGCGTGGGCGGCACGCCGGAATCGTTTGCCCGCGCCGGCATGCTGGGATTGCCGTTGATGATCGCCATTATCGGCGGAGAGACCCGGCAGTTCCGCCCGCTCGTTGACCTCTATCGCGAGAGCGGTCGCCGCGCGGGACATCCCCCAGAAAATCTCAAAGTCGGCGTCCATGCCGTAGGCTACGTCGCAGAAACCACCCAAAAGGCAGTTGATGATTTTTTCCCGGGTTATGCCAAAACCTTTTCGCGTATTGGCCGGGAACGCGGTTGGGGGCCAATCACGCGCGCCCATTTCGATGCCGCACGCAGCAGCCATGGCGCCATGACGCTCGGAAATCCCGGGGAAGTCGCGGAAAAAATCCTGCGTCACAGTGAGGCGCTGGGCGGAATTTCCCGAATCACCTTCCAAATGGATGTCGCAGAATTGTCACAGCCGGATTTCCTGCGCGGCATTAAACTGCTCGGAACCAGTGTTGCTCCCGTTTTACGCCGGGAACTGATGTCGCGGACGGCCACGCGATAATATTTCCGGAAACGGAAGTTGTCCCCGAATGTGGCTCGTGATCGCTCGGTGACGCGAACCCTGAAGCAGCACGTTGGCAAGTGATTCGGATTTGGGAATGCGATTTGCAGAAACGTCCGCAATTGTGCATCCAAAGGATTCAGGACGCTCTTACCTCGAAAAATGAATCAATGTTCCCCCAGTGAACGATGAAGAGAAATTGGTCACAGCCGGACTTCCTGTTTGGCCTTCCAACTGCCATTTTTCGGCTATTTTAACTTGGAAATTAATTATTCATTTTGGTTAAATCCTTCTTTGAGTTCTCCCGGTTCCTTTGCGGCCATCCGTTTTTCATTTTGACTTTTTTCTTTCCACCCGATACGGCGGCGGCCCTTCATGCAAGGCAGAGGCGGATTGGCCCGGCCGCCCCCGAATGGCCAACTCGCGTTCGCGCAGGGCGTCGAGCATCCGTAATTTCTCCGCAATCGGCCTGGCGGCCAGATGGCGGCGGAAGGCTCGTTTGCTCTCAAGAATTTTTTGCAGGTCAAAACTCATGGCGCGAGGTATTGTCTTTCAAATTTTTCCCAGGCCGGAATCAGATCATGCCGTTCCAGAATGGTCTGAAACTTTTTGGCATCGAGCGCGCCGGATTCCACAAATTGCAGCAACCGCGCCTTGTCCTTGGCGCGTCCGGTCTGCAAGGCGAGGGCGGCCAAATGTTCGCCGGAAAAAACCCGGGCGGGAATGCCGTCCACATCACGGGTCACGGCCTCGCGCAACGCTTCGTCCACCAGCGGAGTGCTTGGCGGCAGGAATTGCACCGGCCAACCGGCAATGACGATGTGTTCACCTTCTATCACGCTGCCGCGTGTTTTGAGATAATCAAAAACCGGCTGCGGGCTGACGATCAGCCTTCCGGCCTGCGGTTTGAAGGTGATGAAAACATCCACGTCCAGCGTGGCCACAGGTTCCAAGTAGAAAGTCGCGCCCACCGCGCCGCCGATGGCGTAGTGTTCCATCACGCCGTCGGCCTGCATCTTATTGATGGTCTTGATGACTTCCTGAATCTGCATCGGCAATATTTTACCACGCTGCCAGCGTGGTGTTCAATTCTTCCAGTAAGAATCAATTTGCCCGGAGTAATCAACCGTGAGGTTTCGTCATTTTCCCATCACCCTTTTCAATGCACGCATACGCGTTGTGATTGTGAATGCTCTCGAAATTTTCCGCCTCCACCTTGTACCATTTCACCCGCGCGTCGGCGTTCAGCTTCACCGCCACGTTGCGCACCAGGTCCTCCACAAATACCGGATTTTCATACGCCCGCTCCGTCACCGCCTTCTCATCCTGGCGCTTGAGCAGCGCGTAGAGCTCCGAACTCGCCGAGCTTTC
>JASHVW010000008.1 GCA_030044395.1 Verrucomicrobiia bacterium | reverse complement strand
ATCACCAAGGCGTCGCTCGAGACAGACAGTTTCCTCAGCGCTGCGTCGTTTCAGGACACCACGCGCGTCCTCACAGAAGCGGCGACGCGTTCCAAAGTGGATTCGTTGCGCGGCTTCAAGGAGAACGTGATTATGGGGCACATCATCCCGGCCGGCACCGGCTTTGACCATCACCGCAAGGTGCATCTCAAGCCCCTTGTCGAGATCCCGGACGAGCCTGAAGTGGCGGAAGCCCCGGTCGAAGAAGCCGCCCCGGCGGAAAATCCGCTGCTGGCGTAAACGAGAATTAATTCACGAAAGCCGAGGTGAGCAACCCCGGCCTTTTGCTTCCGTCAGGACGTTGCGCCGGGCTGACGAGTGTGGCTATTCCTGCTGCCTCACGGGCCTTGAAGACAGGATTTTGCCGATTATCATAGCCTGACAAATATAAGAATGGGCATTCAGCAGGTTTTCAACCCTCGCCACGGCACTCCTACTTACTTGCGTCCCGCTTCGCTTCCGAAAATTCACCAAATTATTGTTGCAACACCAGCCGCATCTGTTACATTCGGCGCTCCATTTTTAAGATAAAATGCCGACAATCAACCAACTCGTCCGTAAAGGGCGGCGGAAAGTGAAGTACAAATCCAAGTCGCCCGCCTTGGAAAATTCGCCGTTTCGCCGCGGTGTGTGCATTCAGGTTATGACGCGCACGCCCAAGAAGCCGAATTCGGCCATGCGCAAGGTTGCCAAAGTGCGACTCACCAACGGTTACGAGGTCATTGCCTACATTCCGGATGAGGGGCACAATTTGCAGGAACACTCGATCGTCCTCGTTCGCGGCGGGCGTGTGAAGGATTTGCCGGGTGTACGGTATCACATCGTGCGCGGCACGCTCGACGCCGCCGGTGTGGAAAAGCGCCGTGTGAGCCGTTCCAAATACGGCGTCAAACGCCCGAAGGAGGGCAAAGCGCCCGCTGCCGCTGCCGCCGCTGCGCCCGCCGCTGTCGCTCCAGCCAAATAACTCATCCAACATCCTTTTTAATTTATGTCCCGCAGACGACAAGCCAACAAACGGCTCCTGGCCAAAGACGGAAAATTTCACAGCCAATTAGTATCCCGGCTGGTGAACACGGTGATGACCTCCGGGAAGAAAAACACCGCGCAGCGGATTGTCTATGGCGCCTTCGACACAATTTCGGAGAAAAATCCGGCCAGCAATCCGATTGAAATTTTGCAGAGGGCCGTGGACAATGCGAAGCCGCGGATTGAAACCAAGGCTCGCCGCGTTGGCGGCGCGACCTACCAGGTGCCGATGGAAATCCCGTCCGATCGCCAGAACGCTTTGGCGTTGCGCTGGATCGTAGATTTTGCGGACGCGCGGAAAGGCCAGGCGATGCGCGAAGCGCTGGCGGCCGAAATCATGGAAGCCTATCAGGGGCAGGGGAACGCCATTCGGAAGCGCGATGAAGTGCATAAGATGGCGCAGGCGAACAAGGCATTTGCGCATTTCCGCTGGTAGTATTAAATTTTAAGTTCCGTTGGACCGTTAGAGCGTTTGACCAGAACGATTTAACGGTTCAACAATTTAATTCAATGATTTAAGGAAGAAAATGAGTGCAGTAATGGAAGAAAAAGCCAAATCGCTCAACTCGCCCAAGCGTGAATACACGCTCGAGCGCACGCGCAATATCGGCATCGCCGCCCACATTGATGCGGGCAAAACGACGACGACCGAACGCATCCTCTTTTACACCGGGCTCATCCACAAGATCGGCGACGTGGACGACGGCAATACCGTCACCGACTGGATGGAGCAGGAGCGCGAACGCGGCATCACGATTACCAGCGCCGCCGTCACGTGTTTCTGGACGCAGAAGCAGAACAAGCCCGGCGAAGACAAGATTTACAAGGCGTTCAAGGACGTGCCTCATCGCATTAACATCATTGACACTCCCGGCCACGTGGACTTCACCGCCGAAGTCGAGCGCTCAATGCGTGTGTTGGACGGCGCGGTGGCCGTGTTCTGCGGCGTCGCCGGCGTGCAGCCGCAGTCCGAAACCGTCTGGCGCCAGGCGACCAAATACAAAGTGCCGCGCATTGCATTCGTCAACAAAATGGACCGAACCGGGGCGAATTTTGACAATGCGCTCAACGACATGCGCACCAAGCTCCGCGCGTATGCGTATCCGGTTTTTCTTCCCATAGGGGCGGAGGACAAGTTTGCTGGTCTGATTGATGTGGTGAACCAGAGAGCCATCCTGTGGGGACCCGGCGACGTCCAGAACGAGGGTCTTAATTATGAAGTCAAAGACATTCCCGCCGAGCATCAGGAACGCGCCAAAGCCGCGCTGGCGGAATTGATTGATGCGGTTTCCAACAAGGACGACGCCATCGCCGAATTAGTATTGGAAGAGAAGCCAGTTGGGGCGGAGGCGCTCAAGGCCGCCATCCGTCGGCTCACATGCAGGATCGAACTGGTGCCAGTCCTTTGTGGTTCCGCTTTCAAGAAAAAGGGGGTCCAACCGTTAATTGACGCCGTGGTGGATTATTTGCCCGGGCCGCTCGACGTTCCGCCTGCCGAGGGAGTCGAGCCGGGAACCGAAAACAAAATTGTGGTGGAAACCAGCGACAGCAATAAATTTTGTTCATTGGCGTTCAAATTGTGGACCGACCCCTACGCCGGCAAGCTGGTGTTCTTCCGCGTTTATTCCGGACAACTCCATAAAGGCGACACCATTTACAACCCGCGCACGCGCAAACGCGAGCGCGTAAGCCGCCTCATGATTATCCAGGGGAGCGAGCGCAAAGACGTCGAGCGAGCTTTTGCCGGCGACATCGCCGCGCTTGTCGGGCTGCGCAACATCACCACGGGTGACACGCTTTGTGACGAGGATTTTGACGTGACGTTGGAACCCCCGACCTTTCCCGAGCCGGTCATCAGCATGGCCGTGGAACCCAAGACGAAACAGGATCGCGACAAGATGTCCGAGGGACTGCAACGCCTGGCGGAGGAAGACCCCACCTTCCGTTGTTTCACCAACGAAGAGACAGGGCAGCTCATTATTGCGGGGATGGGCGAGTTGCATCTAGAAATCATTACCGACCGTCTCAAGCGTGAATTCAAGGTGGAAGCCAATACGGGCGCGCCCCAGATAGCCTATCGCGAAACCGTTACCAAAAACGCCGACGGCGAAGGCAAATTCATCCGCCAATCGGGTGGACGCGGACAGTACGGCCACGCCCTGGTGAAGGTTCAGCCGAATGAAAAAGGCAAAGGCGTCGAGATCGAAAACGAAATCGTCGGCGGCGCCATACCCAAGGAATACATCCCGGCCGTCATTGACGGCATCGAAGAAGCGGTCAAGGGCGGTATTTATGCCGGTTACCAGGTCATTGACATCAAAGTCCAAATTGTGGACGGAACGTTCCACGAGGTGGACTCGAACGAATTGGCGTTCAAAATGGCGGGAATTTTCGCGCTGAAAGACGCCTTCAAGAAGGCTGGCCCCATCCTGCTGGAGCCAATCATGAAGGTAGAAGTAACGACGCCGGACGAATATCAGGGTGATTTGCTAGGCGACATCAATCGCCGCCGCGGCATCATTAACGGAATCGAGGCCAAACAAGGGCAGACAATCCTGAACGCGCAAGTACCACTGGCGGAAATGTTCGGCTACGCGACCGCAATTCGTTCGTTGTCGAAAGGCCGGGCCTCGTATTCCATGGAACCGCTGACGTTCGAGCAGGTGCCGCACAGTGTCTTGACGACAATTTTGGATCAGGCCTCCAAAAAGCCCGCAGCACGCAGCTAAGCCGTCTTGACGGGATCAAATCATTCCGCCTTCGGCTTCCGTCATTGTTACGGTGGTTGGCCCGGTGAAGGCGCTTTGCGCCAACACCGGGTTGCCGAGCGTCCGTTTCATTTAGGGCATTTCCGTCAAAGCTGTAGCGCTGAGTGAGGAATCCATGGGACCGTGGTCTTTTTGGCTTTTAGCGGCGTTTCGGCTCCAGCCTTCGCCGAAGGCTACGGCGCGGCAGGCAGTTACAGTGTGTCCGATGGAACCTGCGCCTTCGCCGAAGCCTTGCCAGAAGCCAAAGATCCTCGCGGCTCAGCGCTGCATCTTTTCTGTCAATGCTCTAGCCTAGTGATTTCTTACTTCCAAAATTTTTCTTTTTTCCTCCGGACTGTCCAATCTTTGGAATTGTGTCAGATTATTTAATAAGCTTATTTCTCCGCTTCAGTTGCCTGCACAATCGAGGCATTCGCCACGATGAATTAGAACTTTTAATTAAAGAATCAAATGTTTCTTTATAAAACATTGATTTGTAACCAGCTATACGGACTTGCCGCCGTTGAATTTACAGATATTGTCTGCAACGACATTGCCCATGGGACACGTCTTTTGCACATGGCCTGACAACTGCTATCCCTTGATATCGGACTGGAATGAAACTCATGGATAAAATTATTGGCGCGCGGCAGGCACACGCGCCTCAGAGGACTCCCGCTGAGGGCGTTGCGGCGCCCGCCACTGGGAGTGCAAAGATTGCGGCTCGGGCGCTAATGGTCCCTTCGCCTTCCGACCCGCCGCCGAACTCTAAACCGAGCGCGATTCCATTTCCGAACGCCCCTACAACGCACGATTCGCTCCCCAATGGCCTGCCTTCGAATGGTGAGAGCCAGGAGCGCCGCGGGGAAACCATTCTTTTTGTAGATGACGATCAAGTTGTAGTTAAAGTTTACAAAATGTGCCTTGAGCGCAAAGGTTTCCGCGTCGAGGTTGCCGAGGATGGCGCCATGGCCATTGATCTTCTTCCGAAGGTTAAACCCAACCTGGTAGTTCTCGACTTGATGCTTCCCAAGCTGCCGGGGCTTGAAGTGCTCAAGTTTATCCGTGCCGATGCCAATCTTAAGAATACGCCCGTTCTGGTGCTATCGAACGCGTATGTGGCAGACCTTGGGGCGAAGGCCCAAAAGGCGGGCGCCAACAGGGGAATTTCGAAAACCGAGTGTCAACCAGGGAAGCTACTGCAGCACGTTTGCGAATTGCTGGGACGCCCGGCGGGGATCCCTCTGCCAACACAAAGGACTCCCGGCACACATCCACAGTCACCTTCTCGCAACGGGGAGACAAATGGTGAATCTGCGGCCACTGAACTCCAGGCTATTGCCGGCGAATATGCGCCAAATGAAATCAGAAATATTCGCGCCGCCTGCCGTGATTATCTCAAGGCAACGGATCCTGAAGCGAAGGTGGGACATTTGCTTGAGCTTTATCGGGGAGTCCGATTCTTATCTGCGCGCGCCGGCTTAAATGACTTTACGAAAATCGCCCAGGTCTGCAGCGTCCTGGAAGGGTTCCTCTTTGAATTTGTCTTCAATCGCATCGCCCCCACGAAGTCAACCTCGCAAACCCTTACGCAGGCCGTGGATTGCCTGGACCGGCTGGTTAAGAATGGTGAAACCACGTTGGATGAACCACGGAAAAAAGCCAAAGTGCTCGTGGTGGACGATGATGAAGTGTGCAATGTTGCAACGGCGGGTATCCTTAAGCGGGCCCATTTCGAAGTGGTGGGAATTCTGGATCCAACGCGCAGCCTCTCGGTCCTCAGAGAAAACCCGTTCGACCTGATCCTGTTGGACATCAACATGCCGTATATTCGCGGCTTCGAGCTGTGTGAACACCTGCGCCGCATGCCTCATCATAAATCCACGCCAGTTATCTTCATAACAGCCTATGATGAATTCCAAAATCGTGCCAACAGCATCTTGTCCGGCGGAAATGATTTGATCGCCAAACCGGTGTCCCCGATGGAATTGATTCTCAAGGCCAGCATGCACATCTTCGCCACCGGCAACCGTGCTGCCTTTAATCGGGACGTCCACGGTGATAACGCCGGTTCCAAGATTGCCGCGGGAACGGGGTCCAACGCGAACGCGGTTCCAGCCTCTGGAAAAATCGAAACACCGGTTCAGGAGCCTCCTCAGCCCGGATCGGAGTCACGCCCACGCGTCGAGGCGACGAGAAACATCATCCCACAATCCCAGGGGCGCGGCGTTGATCTGGAAGCGCCAGTGGTCCCATCGCCCCGGACGCCGGAATTCAAAGGCCACTCTCAGAACGGTAAATCCGCCACTGACCAGTCAGAGCGTCGCCCTGAGGGATTTGAAGAGCAGCTCGGCGAAAAAATGGCGCAGTTGGAGGAGGCCCGCGCAGCATTGGATCGGCAGGCACGTGACCGCGAGGAGGCCGAATCCGGGTTGCGCCGGCAACTGGAGACCGCCACCGCCGCCGCCGCCCAATCGCAGGCGCAGTGCGAAAAGTTGGAAAATGAAATGGCCCTCCTGCGTCGAATGCAAGACGAACTCGACGACATGCTTAAGGATGAGCAGAAGGCCGGCGCCGAGTCCGCGAAACGGCTCGAGGAATTGCAGGGGCAGCTTGCGCAGAAGACGTCCCAAATAGAAGAGGCCCGGGCGGCGCTCGAACAGCAAGTGCGCGAGCGCAGCCAGGCCGAGTCGGAGTTGCAGAAACGACTTGAAGCCGTCGGAAATACTGCCGGCCAGTCGCAAGCAAAGGCCGAGCAGGAATTGGCCTCGCTTCGCCAGACTCGGGACGAACTCCATGCCAAACTTCAAGCCGGGGAGGAAGCCACATCCAAGTCCGCGCAACGCCTTAAGGAATTTGAAAAGCAGCTAGCGGAGAAATCGTTGCAGTTGGAGGAAGCCCGGAAGGCGCAAGAACAGCAAGCACGTGAACGCACGCAGGCCGAATTGGAGTTGCGCCAGCAACTTGAAGCGGCTGGCAGCTCGGCCAACCAATCACAGGTGCGGTGCGAACAGTTGGCAGGGGAACTGACCGTCCTGCGTCACCTGCGGGAGGAACTGAGCACCCGGCTTCAGGTTGGCCAAGAGGCCACGGCTCAGTCAACGCAACGGCTCAAGGAATTTGAAGAACAACTTGGACAGAAGACGGCCCGACTCGAAGAGGCTAGAAAGGCGTCGGAACAGCAAGCACGCGAGCGCGCGCAAGCCGAATCGGAGTTGCGCAAACAACTGGAAGCCGCCGCTGGCGCCGCCGGTCAATCGCAGGCGCGTTGCAAGCAGTTGGAGGAAGAACTATCGCAGTTGCGCCGGGCACAGGATGAACTGAATACCAAACTTCAGGCGGGTCAGGATGCCACTGCCGGGGCGGCGAAACAGCTCAAGGAATTTGAGAAACAGCTTGGACAGAAGACGGCCCAGTTGGAAGAAGCGCAAGCAGCGT
>JASHVW010000067.1 GCA_030044395.1 Verrucomicrobiia bacterium | reverse complement strand
AAGAGGGGCTCGGTGCGACATGACGAATGAAAAAAACGTGTGGGCGAAGCGGGTCATTCGGGCATCGTCATGCGGATTTACGAACCAGTCATCTTTGGGACGGGATGTCCTGAATGACGCCGGCGCACGATTCGATCAACACGGGCGGGGAGCGAACCGTAGCACACTGCGAAACACTCAATTTTTTCTAGTCAAATGACAATGCTTCTGGCAGTTTGACCGGACAATCTTTTTTTGGAGAAATAATAAAAATATGACAAGTAATCATTCTTTAACTGCAAACCAGCGAGTTCTTTCATGGGTCCAACAGATGGCCGACTTGTGCCAACCGGATAGAGTTCATTGGTGCGACGGCTCGGATGCGGAAAACCAAACCCTCTGCGATTTGATGGTCAAGAGCGGCACGCTGACACGGCTGAATGAAACATTGCGCCCCAATTCCTATTTGGCGCGTTCGCATCCCAGCGACGTGGCGCGCGTGGAAGACCGGACGTTTATCTGCGCAAGGACCCAGGAGGAAGTTGGGCCGACCAATCATTGGACGGAGCCGGCGGCGATGAAGCAAAAACTGCTCGGCTTGTTCAAAGGATGTATGAGGGGACGGACGATGTATGTGATTCCCTTTGCGATGGGGCCGCTGGATTCGCCGATCTGTAAAATCGGCATTGAACTCTCCGATTCGCCGTATGTCGTCGTCAACATGAGGATTATGACCCGCATGGGGAAGCGCGTTTTGGACAAGCTCGGCGCCGACGGGAACTTCATTCCCTGCATGCATTCAGTCGGCGCGCCGCTTGCGCCCGGGCAAAAAGACGTTTCCTGGCCGTGCGAGCCGGACCCGAAAAACAAATACATCGTCCATTTTCCCGACGAACCGTCCATCTGGTCGTACGGTTCCGGCTACGGGGGCAATGCGTTACTTGGGAAAAAATGTCTGGCGTTGCGCATCGCCTCGACGGTTGCGCGAAAGGAAGGCTGGCTTGCCGAACACATGCTCATTCTCTGCGTGACTTCGCCCGAAGGGAAAAAGAATTACATTGCGGCGGCGTTCCCCAGCGCTTGCGGCAAGACGAACCTGGCAATGATGCAGCCCACGTTGCCGGGATGGCAAGTCACCACTCTGGGCGATGACATCGCCTGGATTCGCGTCGGCAAGGACGGACGTCTTTACGCGGTGAACCCGGAAACCGGCTTTTTTGGCGTTGCGCCGGGGACTTCCGAGGATTCGAATCCAAATGCGCTGAAAACCTGCGCGAGGAACACGATTTTCACCAACGTAGTGCTCACGCCCGACGGGGATGTCTGGTGGGAAGACATGGGCGTGCCGCCGCCGGCGAAGGGAATTGACTGGGAAGGCAACGAGTGGACGCCATCCAGCGGACGGAAAGGGTCGCACCCCAATTCCCGTTTTACCACCCCGGCGTCGCAATGCCCGGTGATTGATCCTGATTGGGAAAAGCCTGAAGGAGTTCCGCTCTCGGCAATTTTATTCGGCGGGCGGCGTCCCACCACGATTCCGCTGGTCAACGAGGCGTTTGATTGGGAACACGGCGTTTTCATGGGCTCGGCCTGCGGTTCGGAAACAACGGCCGCCGCCCTCGGCCAGGCCGGCGTCTTGCGCCGCGACCCCTTTGCCATGCTGCCGTTTTGCGGCTACAACATGGGGGATTATTTCGCGCACTGGCTCTCCTTTGCCGAGCGCACTGACCGGGCCAAATTACCGAAGGTATATTTCGTCAATTGGTTTCGCAAAGGCGCGGATGGAAAGTTTCTCTGGCCTGGCTACGGCAAAAATTCCCGCGTGCTCAAATGGATTTGTGAGCGTATCGCGGGAGGCGGCAAGGCGCAGAAAACCGCGATTGGAAATCTGCCCACGCCGGACGCGCTGGACCTGTCCGGCATGGACATGCCGGCCGACGCGATGAGGGCGTTGACCTCTGTTGACCAGGAAGGCTGGGGAAAGGAAATCGAAGACGTGGCGGCAAATTACGCGAGGTTCGGCAGCCATTTGCCCCAGGCGTTGACGGAACAGTTGAATGAGTTGCGGACACGGCTCGGTTGAAGATCGCGAAAACCGCCGGGGACGAAACATTAGCGGATGCTTTGGCGAAATGTTTCTTCTGCGCGCAATATCCACGCGGACGGGTGCTGCGTGGCGCAAACGACATTTTGATTCCTGTTAATTCGTTCGAATACGCGTCAAGCCGCTATTGGAAGGGATTTATTCTTGTCTGAATTCCTTGAACTTTCAGAATACCGCGGTGAGCCAGGCGCGGCATAAATTGATAGCTTGTTTTATCGCACTCTCGCTTTGCGTTCCCATTTTTTACATGACCCGGCAGTCAGCCAATGGGAACAGGTATAGCGCGCTCGCGCCATTGGCATTTGAAGGCATTGCAGATGGCATCCACAACGGGCATTTCGAGTCGCTCGACACGGTATGGAAGCCGCGCGTGGGAGCGTTGTGGTGCGCGAGTACGTGGCTCGACCTCTGGACTGCGACGACAGGCGAGGGATTTGAGGACGCCTGTGGTTCGTATAACGCGGTTTGGTTCGGAGCCACCCTGCTGCTGATGGTGCTCGCGCTCAAAGAGCCGGTCTTTCCGGTCATTTCCATTTTTGGCGGAACAATCTATTCAATCAGCGTTTGCACCTATAATAGTCTTTACAACAACGTCATCATTTTTCCCTGGGATGTTCCGGCGATGTTCTTTTGGGCGCTGGCGTTTATCCTTTGGCTGAAGAAACACTACTGGCAGATGGCGGCGGCGATTGTCTTTGGCACGCTCTTCAAGGAATCCGTCGCGCTCGTGGCGATTCTTTTCTTCTTCTCAGCCGTTGAATGGCGGCGGCGATTCGTTTTCTTCGCCGTCGTGTTCATGGGTTGCGTCGCCGTGAGGCTTGTTGTCACCTTTATCGTTCTTGGCCACCCGGCGATCTTTACCGCCGAGCACAGCGCCTATGGTTCGCTTTGGGCGAGTCTTACCCGCTTCTGCGCGTGGGAGCTTCATCCCCACCTGAACACGATCGTCTGGTGTAACGGGGGCCTGATGCTTGGCGCATTCTTCCTGACGGCCACTGACGCGGAGGATTTTGGGATTATTACGGTGCTCGCGCTCCTTGCCCTGGCGCTGACAGTCACGCCGATCATTGACAATAGCAACTATGAGGTTCGGCAATGGACGGATTGTTTGCCAATGCTGGCAATTTATTTTCAAAGGAAACTCTACTTTCAGCGTGAACCCTATGGCGGGATGTTATCACCCTGCGGCTGCTCTCTGAAATTCCGATGGTTTTGAATATTGCGGTCATTGACTTTTTGGCGCATGGCCCGCCAGCTTCGCGCATTCACCTGAATTTTTGACGCGAATTACCGCAACAGCCGGTGACCAAACATTAGTGGATGCTTTGGCGCAGCGTTTCTTCTTCGCGCAATATCCACGCGGACGGGTGTTGAGTCATGCCAATGTGCGGGTAGTAATTTACAGCATTTGGCGCGGAAAGAAGAATAACAGTCGCAGGGCCACCCAACTCCCGGGTTCGGCGAATCAGCTCGCGCCCGATACCGACCCTTTGATGAGAAAGACGCACTGCCAAATCAGACAGGTAGGTGGCATAACTGAAGTCGCTGATGCTCCGCGCGATGCCGACCAATTGCCCCCCGTCCCATGCCGTGACCACCAGATTGGCGTTTTGAAGCATGAGTCTCATCCGCTCGCGATCACCTACTGGACGGCGTTCTCCAAGTGTGGACGCGCGATACAATTCGATGACCGCATCGAGGTTGAGGTCGTTGCCGGTGCGATAAGCAATCATGAGCTGCCCAACAAACCTTTTGCCTTGGCGAGCGCCTCTTCCAGTTTTTCGGCGTCCTTACCGCCGCCGCGGGCATTGTCTGGTTTGCCGCCGCCCTTGCCGCCGACAATCGGGGCAATCTGCTGGATGATTTTGCCGGCTTGAATATTTCCGGTGAACTCCGGTGTTACGGCGGCGATCAACGAAACCGTTCCGGCTGCCGCTCCGCCGAGAACGATCGTCCCTTTGAACCGGCCCTTCAGCGAATCCACAATCGCCTGCAAAAAATCCCCATCCACGCCGCCCACATTATGGATAATCGCCGGAATGCCGCCGATCACGTGAACGCGCTCGAGCAATTCGCTTGCGGCGTTCGAGGCCTCGCGTTGCTGCGACGCCTTGATTTGCTTTTCGAGTGCCTTTTGATGTTCGAGCAGCGATTCGATCTTCTTTTCCAATTCATGGACCGGCGAATTGACCCGGCCGGCCAGCATCTTGATCAACGCCACTTCATCGGTCGCCTTGCGATAGGCTTCCAAGCCGGCCACCGCCTCGATGCGCCGGACGCCCGCGGCAATGGCGCCTTCGCTGACGACGCGGAACAAACCGATTTCCCCCGTCGCCCGGGTATGCGTGCCGCCGCAAAGCTCCATCGAATACCCGTCCAGCTTGGCAGCATGACCGCCGATTTGAACAACACGAACCACGTCACCGTATTTGTCGCCGAAAAATTGCATGACATCTTTGCGCGATTTCACGTCGGCATAGGGAACCTCCGTCCAGAAAACCCCTGCATTTTCCAGGATGCGTTCATTGACCAGCTTTTCCATGTCAACGATCTGCGCGTGTGTGAGCGGAACGCTGTTGAAGTCGAACGTCAGCTTGTCTGGTCCCACGAACGAGCCTTTTTGCGAAGCGTCCCTGCTGACAACCTCATGCAGCGCCCAGTGCAGCAAATGCGTCACGGTATGATGGCGTTGGATGGCGTTTCGGCGCGCGACGTCCACTTCCAGTTCGACGGTGGCGCCAGGCGCCGGCGGAGCATCCGTCTCGATGAGATGCAGCCAGGTTGAATGAATTTTTTTGGTGTCAACGACTGGCCAAAGATGCGCGCCGGTGGAAATTACCCCGGTATCGCCAACCTGGCCGCCCATTTCAGCATAGAATGGCGATTCGGGCAGAATAACCGCCCAGCGTTTCTGTTGTGGAATCGTTTTGAGAACACGAGACGAAGTCTTCGTCCGGTCGTATCCAATAAAATTTGTCGCCGCGACCAAATCCACATCGTCCTGTATGGTAATGACAGTTTTCTTTTGCGCGGCACGGGCGCGGGCGCGCTGTTCCTCCATCAATTTCTCAAACCCTTGCTTGTCCACCGTCAAGCCGCGTTCGCGCGCCATTAACTCCGTCAAATCGAGCGGGAAACCGTAGGTGTCGTAAAGTTTGAATGCAAAACCGGCGAGCACATTTCCATTTGAATCAATCGCCCGAATGGATTCAGGTTCACCTTCGGCGCAGACGCATGCTGGACTATGTCCCAAATCAGCCGCACGAGGACGGGCTGCCATTGACTGGCCATGAACATTTGCTTTGAGACGATACTCGCTGATCGCTTCTTCAAACAATTCAATTCCCCGGTCCAACGTTTTGTTAAAAGCCTCTTCCTCGGTGCGAATGATCTCCTGCACGTGCTTTTTCCCGGA
>JASHVW010000066.1 GCA_030044395.1 Verrucomicrobiia bacterium | reverse complement strand
AGAAATGAGAAGCGAAAGCCGTTTTTTAAAAAAGCAGCCGCGCGCCCTTTGGCGAGTTTTTTTGAAATTCTTTTTTTGTAAAACCTTTGCGAAGCTGGCGTGAGGCCATTTTTCGACTGAATCGTTACGGCTAAGAATCGAGTGCAAAACCTGGTTGAAGATTTTCTGCAATACCTGCGGCACGAGCGCGGGCAAGCGGACAACACGGCAAAGACCTACGCCGGATTGCTGGCCAAAGTCACCAACTGGGCCGCCACCCAACGGCTCACGGATTGGAAACAGGTTGAACCAAGGCACTTGATGGCGTTCCTGCAATTTGAACGGGAGCGACAATTGGAAAATGCCCCTGAAAACTCTCCGCGCCGTTTGAGCAGCGAAAGCCTATACCTTGAGATCGCCGCCTTGCGCGCGTTTTACAAATTCGCCGAGAATGAAAAATTGCTGCCGCGCAACGCGGCGGAAAATCTGTCGCTGCCCCGGCGCTGGAAACGGCTGCCGAAGGCATTGACGAATCCGGAAATTGAAAAGCTGCTGGCGCCGGAATCGCCGGAGAGCAAGGAGACGCTATGCGACCAGGCAATATTGGAACTGGCCTATGCCTCGGGCCTGCGATTGAGCGAATTGAAGAACCTCCGGCTGGAACAGTTGCACCTGGACGCCGGGTTCATCACGGTCATCGGCAAAGGCAACAAGGAGCGGGTGGTGCCGGTGGGCCGAAAGGCAGTGGCGGCGTTGAACCGTTACATTGAAAAGGCGCGGCCAGACCTGGTGACGGCCAAATCACCCGCCAATGTATTTTTAACGAAGCGCGGGACGCCGTTCGCCGCCGTGACGCTCTGGTTGCGGATAAAAAACCGCGTCGGGCGCGCGGGAATTGCGCGGAACATCACGCCGCACATGCTACGGCATAGTTTTGCGACGCATCTCCTCGAGCACGGCGCGGATTTGCGAGTGATCCAGGAACTGCTGGGCCACGCCAAGATCAGCACGACCGAGATTTACACGCACGTCGCGGGGAACCGGCTGCGGGAGATTCACCGGAAATACCATCCGCGGGCTTGAACTGCGGAGCCGGCGCGGCCAAGGTTGCGTGGATGGATTGATAATTCCGGTTGCATTTGGACGGAACAAGAAGAAATTGAGACGATGAACACGCGAATGATTTTTCTTGCGACGACAGGGTTCGCGGGCTGGCTTGCGGCCGGCGGCGGCGGACCCGTATCGGCAAAGGAGGCGACGATGAGCATGTCATTGACCAGTCCCGCCTTCGCGGAGGGCCAGGCAATTCCGACAAAATACTCCGGCCAGGGCAACGATATTTCGCCTCCGTTAAATTGGAGAGGCGCGCCGGCGGGCGTTAAAAGTTTTGCGCTGATTGTGGAGGACCCGGATGCGCCGGGGGGGACCTTTACTCATTGGGTCATTTTCGATTTGCCGGCGGACAAGACGTCCTTGTCCGAAGATGTGCCAACGTCGGCAACCTTGCCGGACGGGACGAAGCAAGGTGAGAACGACTTTGGCCGGATGGGTTACGGCGGGCCGATGCCGCCGGGGCAAAACCCGCACCGATATTATTTCATCATTTTCGCGCTCGACCGAATGCTGGACCTGGAGGCGGGCGCGAGCAAAAAGGAATTGCTCAAGGCGGTAGACGGACACGTGCTGGCGGAAGGCCAATTGACGGGGACGTATCGACGACAGTGACGGGGTTGTATTTGCCGTCAAGGCAAACTGAACGGTTCGATTGCCCGACCCATAATTTTCCGGGTTGGCAAAGGCTTGCCTGGATGCACAGCACGGGCACGCCAGTCCGCCGTTTCCTACTTATCAGCCCGCGGTCTCTTTCCTGCGGGTTTCTTTTTGCGGAAGACGTCCTCGGTGTTGGCAACATTCAACAGTGAAAGGTCCAGGCCCTGCCCGGGGGCGCGCTCCTGCGCGGCCCGGAGCTGGCGGGCAATTTTCTGGACCGCGCTGGAGGCAAAGTATTTCACCGCGCCGACCGCCGAGCTGAAGAGGATGACCAGCAGACAATGCTCATCCACGTTGACGACGAGAAGGCTGGAATTTTCACCCTGCTGGTAAATGCTGTTGAAATTTGTTTCGTGAACGAGGCCGGCGATGGTCTGGTTCGCCAAAAACGCGCCGGACGATAGCGCGCCGATGGTCGTCAAATCCAAATCCGCCGTCTCCCCCTGGGAGGTGATAAGGAAGCCGCCCTTGTCAATGACGAGGGCCGCGATGGCGTCGGCCTTGGCGATGAAATCGCGGAGGATGTCATTCAGATTTTGAATGTCCTCTTCGATGAGTTGGGGCAGCGTGGCCATGGTTCAACAGAGGGGATTGGCCGGCGGCAGACGAAACAGTCGCAAAACACGGAAGTGCGGCGGTTTCCGTTCACTGATTGCATGCCACCGATCATTTCTCATGCGGCTTGCGGCGCGATTTGGGTTTGGTTCACGAATTTGTGCAGCAGCAGGCGCGTAATCATATTGAGGGCTTCGAAGACTCCGTCGCATTTGTGGGCGGTGGCGCCAAACGACGGCACCTGCACGTCCCGGTTGTTCAACAGGAACTCCATGTATTCCACCGGCGCCACGTTTGGCAAATCGCGTTTGTTGTACTGCAGCACGTACGGAATCTCCACCAGATTCAGCTTGAGCGAACTCAAATTGTCAACC
>JASHVW010000065.1 GCA_030044395.1 Verrucomicrobiia bacterium | reverse complement strand
TGATCGGTGAAGCTCCATGACTTCCGCGGACACTGCCAGCGGCCACCAGCGCATTTTGGCCAGTCCAATCCCATGCTCGCCCGTAATTGCTCCTTTCCAGGCAATAATCTGGCGGAACAATTCATCCAGGGCCGCTTCGCCACGCTTGACTGCCACGGCATCTTTTGTATCGAGCATGATATTGACGTGGATGTTTCCATCGCCGGCGTGGCCAAAACAAGCGATCGGCAGCCTGATTTTCTTCTGGAGCCGGGCTGTGAAATGGAACAAATCCTCCAATCGCCCGCGCGGCACCACGATGTCCTCATTCAACTTCTTGAGGCCGGTGGATTTCAGCGACGTGGAGAACACGCGGCGAATCTGCCAGATTTTCTCGCACTGGGCATCGCCAAAACCGCGCTCAACAAATAGCGGCCTGAATTTGCGAATGACCTTTTCCACCGCCGGCAATTCGCTCCGCACGGAGGTTTTTTGTCCATCCAACTCCACGATGAGGTGGGCCTTACAGACTCCCAGGCGATCATCGCCGGTATATTTTGCGGCGGCGGCGAGGGTGAACTCATCGGCCAGTTCCAGCGCGCTGGGCAAGAACCCGGCAGCCAGAATCGCCTGCAGGGCACCGACGGCATTGCGCATGGAATTGAAACCAACCGCCAGCGTCGCACGGAAGGGAGGCAGGGGGATCAATTTCAACGTGGCTTCCGTAATCACGCCCAGGAGACCCTCCGAGCCGACAAATAGTTTGGTCAAATCAAAGCCTGTTTTGTTTTTGTGCGTCCGTCCGCCGGTGCGGATCATTGTGCCATCAGCCAGGACGACCTGCAGGCCGAGTACATAATCGCGTGTGACGCCGTATTTCAGGCAACGGGGACCGCCGGCGTTGGTGGCGACGTTGCCGCCGATAAAATTGTCTGCGCGGCTGGCCGGGTCGGGCGGGTAAAACAATCGGCGTTTTTCAACTTCGGCCTGCAGCTTCGCAGTGATCACCGCCGGCTGAACCACCGCCACAAAATCGGCGCGGTTGATATCCAAAATTCGATTCATGCGTGCGGTTGAGAGGGCGATGCCGCCGCGAATGGGAACGCATCCGCCCACGTAGCCATACCCGGCGCCCCGCGCGGTGACGGGGATTTTGTTCTCGGTGGCGAACCGTAAAATTTTGGACACGGATTGAGCGGAGCGAGGCAGGGCGACGGCGTCAGGTTGATGGGCGGCAAACCATTTGTCGCCGGCGTATCGGACAAGTATGGCGGGATCGAGGGAAATTTCGCCGGGCAAGAGTTTTTTCAGTTGGGATAGTTTGGACTTGCGTGCGGCATTCATTTCAAATCTTTCGGCGGCGCGGTGCTTTTGCGTTCAATGAGTTCGGCGGTCAATCGCTGCAATTGCACTGGTTCGCCATGGATTAATTTCATCATGACGTCCACGGCGGCAATGCCCAGACGAAATTTGGGCTGGCGCATTGTGGTTAGCGGCACGCGGAAAAATTCGCCCGCCAGGACATTCCCGAAACCAATAATTGAGATGTCCTCCGGGATTCTGATGCCTTGGGCCAAAAGGGTTTCAGCGCAGCCGACGGCAACCAGGTCGTTGACGGCCTGCACCGCTGTGGCGTTGCAATTTTCGTTCAGCATCTGAAGCGCGGCCTTGGTGCCATCCTCGATTGTGCTGCCAGCCTGAAAAACGAGTTTGTCATCCGGTTCCAGATTGGCCTCGCGCAACGCGCGGCGGTAGCCTTCGAATCGGTCGTGCGCCCACGGCGCCACGGGGGGGCCGGTCAAATAAGCAATTCGCTTGTGGCCTAATTTCAATAAATACCGCGCGGCATTGTAACTGGCCACGGATTCTTCGATTTCAATGGACGGAAACGATTTGCAAAACGGCGCGGGCGGTCCCAACAGCACGGTTGGCGTCTGGCGCGTCAGGATTTCCTGATAAATCCGGGCCTCGGCTTCGAAACGATAGACGGGCGAAATGAAAAGTCCGTCCACCCGTCGCGAGAGCAAGCGGCGCAGACAATGCTCCCCCCGTTCCGGCTTGTTATGCGTGTGCGCCAGCAAAGTATCGTAGCCGAGTTCATGAGCGCGGTCTTCGATGGCGAAGACGATCCGGGCAAAAATCGGGTTGGTGTTGGACGGGATCACCAGCCCGAAGAGCTTTGTCATTTTGGTCCGCAACCCTTGCGCGCTTGAATCGGGCACGTAGCCCATTTGTTGGGCCAGTGCCTTGATCCGCGCCTTCGTGACGGCGGAAACATCCGGCGCATCGCGCAATGCCTTGGAGATTGTCATCACCGAAACGCCGGCGTGGCGGGCAATGTCTTTAAGGCGGACCATGACAGTTAAATTATCCGAACCCCGAACTCAAACGTTCGTATTTCAATATCCCTCGGTTTTTCCAACGTATTCATTTTTTGCCTTATCGGTAGTATTTTACTTTTACCTCTTTCCTTTTTCCTTCTCATTCTCAGAAATACGCGCCGCGCCATTGCAATTTCCGGCGCAACGCCTCCAAAAAAGAACCGTCCGCCAAATGCACCAACCGGATTACCTGCGCGCTCCGGCGGATCGTCACTTTGTCCCCTTCATTCAAATTGGCGACCAATTCGCCGTCCACGCTGAGAAGCGTCGAGGGGGGCGGGCTGGCCGCCTTGACCTGAATCACGGAATGCAGCGGCAGGATAATGGAACGGTTTGACAGCGCGTGGGGACAAATTGGCGTCAGCGCAAAGACTTCGGCCGACGGCAGAACAATGGCGCCGCCCGCCGCCAGCGAATACGCCGTTGATCCCGTCGGTGAGCTGACAATCAGCCCGTCGCAGCGATAATGGGTAATCAATTCACCGTCCGTGGCCACATCCAAAGCGATCAGCCGCGACGACGCGCCGCGGCTGACAACGATGTCGTTGAGCGCGGTTTTGAATACTTTCTTTCCGTCGCAGACGCCGGAAACCTCGATCATGGCCCGCGGTTCAAATTTGAATTGACCGCGCCAGACATGGTTGAGGGCCCGGGCCAGTTCCGCGGAGGGCACTGCAGTGAGAAAACCAAGGCTGCCGATATTTACCCCGAGCATCGGAGTGGCCGACCCGGCAATGTCTCTTGCCGCGTGAAGCATCGTGCCGTCGCCGCCGAACACCAGAAGCAGGTCGGAGTGGCGGGCCAAATCGGCCGGGCTGCCGTCCACAATCGCCTTGCGTCCGGCCTTTTGAATCAAACGCGCCGCCTTGCGGACGATGCCGATGCAATCGGGCTTATGTACATTGCCGATCAATCCAACGGTTTTAATTTTGTCAGCCGATCTTTTCAATGAATGTCAAAAATTCTTTATTTCCTGCCGGGCCGCGCAAAGGCGATTCAACCACATTCTGCCAGCAAAGGCCAGCCTGCTCGGAAACAAAATCGCGCAACTCCCGCAACACTCGTTCATGAATCGCCGGATCGCGGATGACGCCGCGCCCTTTGGCAGCCTCGGCTTTTCCCGCTTCAAATTGGGGTTTGACCAGTGCGATGATTTTGCCCCTGGGCTTCACCAGGGCCATTGCGGCCGGCAGAATTTTTCGCAAGGAGATGAATGAACAATCAATCACTGCCAAATCGAACAGGCGAGGAAACTGTTCGGGCTTCAAATGCCGGGCGTTGATTTTCTCCATTACCGTTACGCGCGGGTCCTTGCGCAATTTCCAAGCCAGTTGGCCCTGTCCAACATCCACCGCCACAACGGTTTTTACGCCATATTGCAGCAGGCAATCTGTAAACCCGCCTGTGGATGCGCCCAGGTCAATGGCCGACGCCCCGGCAATCTCCAATTGAAAATGCTTTAATGCGTGTTCAAGCTTTTGCCCTCCACGGCTCACAAACTTTTCCTGCCCGGCCAGACTGATTTCGTCTTCCGTCCCAACGGTATCGCTGGCTTTATGGGCCACCTGGCCGTTGACGCGGACCTGACCGGCCAGAATCGAGCGTTTGGCCCGTTCGCGGCTCGGGCACAGCCCGCGATTCACCAATGCGTCGTCAAGCCGAATCATGGAACCAGAATGCTCCGCCCAGTCCCTTTAAGCAATCCCTCTGGCCGCGCCGCCACACGTTCCACAGCAACGGACGTCAGCCTCACGTGAGCGAAGGAATCATTCGAGAACGCCGGGATTTCTCCGTTCGTTGTTCCTTCTTTTTGAGGCCGTATCCTTCATTTCTCTTCGCCGAATTTCTTGCTTTCGACTTTTTCACTCGTCATGTTCCCGGGAGTGACTCGAAAACGAACATGGTTTTTGCGGATGGCGCTGGCGGCGGGTATTACAATAATTGCCCTTGCCGTTGTGGCGATTTTCTTTCCGAAAATATTTTTGTGCGTGGACAGCGGCCCTGTAAAGGCCGACATCATCATTGTTTTGGGGGGTGGCGCGGAGGATCGCCCCGATTTCGCCGCGAAACTATTCCACGATCACGCCGCGGCAAAGATTTTGGTGAGCGGGGCAGGGGACGATGAGATTTACCGCTCGATTTTGGTCAAAGAGGGCGTGCCTCGAGGCGCAATCCAAATGGAACCTAAATCCCGCACGACAAGGGAAAACGCCGAATTTTGCGCCCCATTGCTGCGGCGGGAGCAGGTTCAAAACGCCATCATTGTCACTTCCTGGTATCATTCGCGCCGGGCGCTGAGAAGTTTTGAGCATTACATTCCGGACATTAAATTTTACTCGCGGCCCACGTATTTTGCCGTCAAACGCGCGAACTGGTCGCGGATGATGATTCGGCGCATCTTCCTGGAGTATCTGAAGTTGCCCGGTTATTGGGTCCGCTATGGCGTCTGTCCGTTTTAAAGCGTTTAAAACTTGCGCATCGCCTCTTTGATGCCATAATGGGGTTTCTTTAGCGCGGGGTGGAGCAGTCCGGTAGCTCGTCAGGCTCATAACCTGAAGGTCCCAGGTTCAAATCCTGGCCCCGCAACCAATTTTTCCGGCGCAGCCTCACGCCGCTGCCGTTTCCAAGTGATAGATGACAAATTCATCAAACGGCTCTTCCTTCCGGCGGTGAGCCGGTGAATCGAGGCTGGCCGCGACGATTCCAATTTATCGCGGCTCACGGAGCCGCGGTCGAGTTATTTGGCGGCTCCCGGCAGGATGCTGTTGAAACCCACGCTCTTTATTTTAGGTTGGACGTTTGGGACGGAGGGACCTTTCGCCTGAGCAAAGGCGACCCTTGACCGGAGTAACAACGTGCCGAGACACAAATCGGCCAGGGGCAGGACGACGTTAAAATTTTTGTTCATGTAGCGATGATGAAGGAGGTGATGGCCGTTGAGCCGGAAGAAGATCCCGGATCGTTCCACGTGCCGTTTTTTTGGCAGGTGCATGCACCAATGCATGTATTCATAGGCTGTAAAATACAAGGAGCAAGCCGCCGCGGCGCCGCACAAAAGCCCCCATTTTTCAAATATGCAAGCCGAAATCAAAAACGGCAGCAATCCGACGGCCACCAACACGGGGCCGTGCCACCAAGCCATCGGAATGGTTTTCTTGTCCGGTTCGTGGACGAGATGATAGGTATAGTCGGCTTTGAAGATGTGGTGATGGACGAGCGTGTGCCGCTCGAATGGGTAGCGGAAGAATTTCACGAGAATTGAACGGTGCATGAGATAACGATGCAGGGTCCACTCGAACAATGAGCCAAACATCGCACCGGCGACAATTCCGACGGCGCACCAAAAAAGGAACATGGACATAAAATAACTTTAACTTTCTATTTTCAAAGACAGGAGAACTTCGTGAACGCCTGAAATCAAATTGCTCTT
>JASHVW010000064.1 GCA_030044395.1 Verrucomicrobiia bacterium | reverse complement strand
CCGCCGGAATCAGCCGCCGCATATTGTCCTCGGTGGATGGCAGAATACCGTAATTCGCCTGTTTCCAAATCCAGGCGGCGTGTCCAAGCAGGGCAATTCCAACCAGCAAAACAAAAAAACCAAGGATAATCCCTTTTTCAAGGGTGAAAATTTTCAAGACCCGCGTCAGTTTTGGATCCTCCGGCAATAGTCCTTCGGCAATCGCAAAGACTTTGGTGAAAAATGCAAAGGCAACAAGCTGAAAACCAATAATCATCGTCATGCAGGAAACCGCGAGCGTGCCAACGTTGAATTTCACCGCCCCGATTTGAAAATTTCCGTATGAAAGCGGAAGGGAAACGGCCAGTCCCACAAGCCACAGCGCAATGCCGGGGAAGAGAAACAGCCAGCGCGGCGAAAAAAGGAGCATGAAACGCAAATGCCGCCAGCCGTCGCGCCAGGGTTTCAAATGCGGTGGACGCGACCGTCCATCCTTGCTCAACGTCACCGGCACTTCGGTGATTTTCAATTTTTTTAACGTCGCTTTGATGACCATTTCCGACGCGAATTCCATGCCGGTCGTCTGCAAATCCATTTTCTCGAAAGCTTCCTTCGTGAATCCCCGCAGGCCGCAATGAAAATCATGCGCCGGGCATTTGAAGAAGACTCGTCCAATAAATGAAAGGGTCGGATTGCCGAGCCACCGGTTCTTCCAGGGCATCGCCCCAGGTAAAATCGTGCCGCCGCCAGCAGGCAAACGGCAGCCCATCACCAATTCATAGCCTTCCTGGAATTTTTTGACAAAGCGGTCGGCCTCGGAAAAATCGTAGCTGTCGTCGGCGTCGCCCATCACTATCCACCGGCCATGCGCTGCATGACTGCCGCCGAGTAACGCGCTGCCGTAGCCCTTTTCAACAATGGCAACGACGCGTGCGCCAAGTTTTTCCGCAATTGCCGGTGAACCATCAGTGCTGCCATTATCGGCGATCAGAATTTCTCCGGTGACTCCGGATTTTTGGAGTCCGACTTTCGCTTTCTCGATGCAACGCGCCAGCGTTTCCGCCTCATTCAGGCACGGCATGAGGATGGTCAAGTCAATGGGTTCGGCCACGCGGGGAATTTAATTAAAGACACAACGTCTTGGCGAGCGCATTCACGTCGCTCTTCGAGATGCGCGAGGCACCAGATTTGCGGCCCCCAGGATACAAGCGCGACCAACCAGCCACGCAACACGATTTGACCATGATGCTCAACCACTCATTCGTCCAAAGGTATCCTGCCCGCGGCAACCCAATACACACAAACGCAAATCGCAATGGCCATCGGGCGCATCGGTCAAAAAAAGTTGTATCGAACAACGCACCATAGCGCGTGGATACCGTCGCGCCAGCCGATCTTTTTCCCTTCGGCATAGGTGCGACCGTAATAGGAAATCGCCACTTCGTAAATCCGAACATTCAATTTGGCCACTTTGGCGGTGATTTCCGGCTCAAATCCAAAGCGATGTTCCTCAATTTTGATCCGTTGGATGATCTCACGCCTGAACGTTTTATAACAAACCTCCATGTCCGTCATGTTCAGGCCCGTTCCCATGTTGGACAGGTTGGTCAGAAGTTTGTTTCCAACCGAATGCCAATAGTAAAGGACGCGATGGCCGCCGGGACTTCCCAAAAACCGCGAGCCGAAAACCACGTCCGCTTTCCCGGACAAAATGGGAGTGAGCAAACGGAAATATTCCGCCGGGTCATACTCCTGGTCGGCGTCCTGAATAATGACGATCGGCGCGGTCGCAAGCGCAAATCCCGTCCGCAATGCCGCGCCTTTGCCCTGGTTGAATTCGTGGCGCGCGAGTTTGATGCGCGCCTCGCTTTGCGCCGCAGCCTGCAATTGCTCCCACGTGCCGTCGGTCGAACAATCGTCCACGACGACCAGTTGCTGCACTGGCCGCTGCGCCAGAACCAACTTGATGACGTCCGCAGCCGTCGCCGCTTCGTTGAATACCGGCATGACCACCGATAAACACGGTTCGATGTCGGCATTGGACTTGATCTCGGTCATGAATGGTTCTGTCGGTTGCGAAAACTGCCAAAAATACGCCGGTTGTTCAATGCAAATGCGCCGTGCCCGAACGACTATTGACTAAACCATAATGACTAAGGAAATCCGAAACCATAATGACCTAAAGAATTTCCGATTGGTGATTGCCAATTTTAAATTGAATCATTGTGGCTGTCCCGCGATGCGGGTTGAGTCCGCTGGCTAAAAATGACCGTCGCCAATTGGAAATTGTAAATTGCTCGTTACTCATTCGCGCTTTGTCAATCCTCCGTCATGATGGCTTAGGCATTAGTCATTCCACATGTGGCCTCCCACAAAGCAAGACATGAAAACCAAAAAATAGCATAACATCCAGAGCCATATCATGTTAGCTAATAAATACGGCTGCATTTCAGCTTGTTTCAGCTTCTTTTCGGGATTTTTAAACGCGTTAAAAAATGAACTCACCATTTTTCAAGCAACACCGCCGGTTGCCTTCAATAAAACAATTGCGCGCCGGGACAAAATCATTAATCGTAAATCATCAATCATAAATAAAACCATGCCTTCATTTGACATTGTTTCGCAGGTGAATTCGATGGAAGTTGAAAACGCCGTCAACCAGGCCAAAAAGGAACTCGCCAACCGCTTCGATTTCAAAGGGAGCAAGGCCGAAATTGTCCTGGAGAAAAACGAAATAAAATTGAGCGCCGAGGACAACTTCAAGGTGCGCACCTTGAACGCTATGGTCATCGGCAAGCTCGCCAAACGCGGCGTCAGCCTCAAAAGCGTCGAACAGGGCGAGCCGGACATTTCACCCTTGGGCCACGCCCGGCAGAACATCAAGATTAAACAGGGAATCGAAACGGGGATTGCCAAACAAATCACCGGCTTTATCCGCGACGGCAAATTCAAGGTGACGACGCAAATCCAGGGCGACGAAGTCCGCGTTGCGGGCAAAAGCCGCGACGAATTGCAGGCCGTGATTGCCGCCGTGCGCGGCAAGGATTTCCCGGTGGCGGTCCAATTCGTAAATTTCAGGGAATAGTGCGTTCGAATTAAATCCGCAGCCTCCTGGATCACATATCGTAAATCCCGCGACGGAGGGGTCAGAAACCGGAAGGAAGCGAGTTCGTTCCGGAGGCGTTTCGCACCAGTTTGTTTCGGACGATGTCCAAGTAGGACGCGGCGATGGGATTTTCGGACGCCGATTTCAATTCCAGCGAGCGTTGCAGCCATTCGTCGGCGGCGGCATAATCCCCCGTCTGCACATAGTGCCACCCAATGTCAGCGACATTGTAATACCCATTGGGATCAAGCAATTCAGCCTCGCTGTAAAACCGGCCCGATTCCGCAGAGCGGCCCAGCCAATCCAGGCACATGCCGGTGCGCAAATAACCGTAACCATCCAAGGGGTCCAACAGGATGTCGCGCGCATACCATTGCATGGCCGTTTCCGCCTGCTGCTGGTAATCCGTGCCCCCGTCAAAACTTTGCATCCGGTAAAATTCGCCAATGTTATAGGCAGTTTCGAAATTTTTCGGCTCCGCGGCGAAGGCTTTTTCGAGAATCGCGGCGCGGTCAAGCACCAACAAATTCGGATTGTTCGCGCGCGCGCTCCAGTACGTTTCGACGCCCCGTCGCCATTCCTGCTGTCCCAGATAAAGCATCCCGGCGACCACGACAACAACGGTGGAAATCCGGGCCGGCTTGCGTAGATTCCACCAATAACCCTCGGTGGCAAACCGCAGATTGCTTGTCAGCAAAGCCAGCAACGTGACGCCCAGAATGGCGTTCGCGGGGATGTGCAGGTTGAAGTCCACGAAGGAGTGCGCCGCCAGCGCGAGCAATCCCGCCGCCGCGCCGAGAAAAAAAGCGTTGCGATTGCTCCGGCCGCCGCTTCCAAGGGTGTTGTCCGCGCGGCGGACGTGCCGGCGTGTCTGCCATAACCCCGCGGCGAATGCCGCCATGCCGCCGAGCACGATGATTCCACCAGCGGTCCCCCAGTCGGCCAATAGATTCAAATAATCGTTGTGCGCCCGGTCGGGCTGCAATTGCAAGCGCATGGGCCGGTATTGCCGAAAGACGTAGTTGTAATGCGCCGGCCCGACGCCGAACCAGAAATGGCCAAGCCACATCTCCGCCGCCACGCGCCACATGTCGCGCCGGTAATTCAGCACCACCTTGCCATTTTTTACGTCGTCATCCATCCGTGCGAGATACATCGGTGTCTTCGAAAGATAATGGTTCACAAAAAAACCGCCGCCAGCCAGGAGGACCGCGAGGGAAACCGCCGATGCAATGCGGCTGGAGCGATGCCCCAGCAACGCGACCAGGAGCGCGGCGATTCCAATCCCTGCCGCCGCCCAGCCCCCCCGTGAAAAGGTCACAACCAATCCCGCCATAATCACCAGCGCCGCGTAGGCCAGCAGGATCCTGGTGACAATTTTCACTCGTCCGGCGAGGACGTAAGCGACCGCCAGCGGCAGCACCATTTCCAGAAATCCCGCCAGGTCGTTTGGAGAAATGTAAGTGCCCGAGGCGCGGCCCCCATAAGGTGAAATTTCATTCCAGACCCGGTGCGAACGGGTGAGAAATTGAAAAACGGCAAAGGCGGAGATTCCCATGGCGACAAAAACCATTGTAAAACTCACCGCTTGCGAAAATTCCTGGCGATACAAATTGTTGACGATGGCGAAAAACAGAAAGGCGCAGACCAGGACCTGGATCAATTCCAGCCGCGCCACATATTCGATATCCGCCGTCATATAACGGGCGATGGCATAGACGACAAAGGCCAGCACGGCCCAGCAAATCGGCGGCCAGAGCAATTGCGGCTTGGGGCTGACCAACAGCCGCAGCGCCCAAAGCAGCAGCACCGCAAGGGTCAAGCCCTGCACTACCAGGAACGCCCAAGGTTCGACCGCGCCCATCGCCAGCGGCCCAAAAACTAGTATCCCCAGCACCACCGCCAAAATGCCGTGCTCGAAAAATTTGTCCAGAGCTCCCCGGTTCATCTCAATGGGCGCGTATGGTTCCTTCACTGCTCAATGGCAAAAACTGGCCATTTCCAACGTAAAGCAATTCAATCGTGCTTTGTTGGGCCCCGAAGAGATAGCCGGCCGTGCCGGTGGTCGTGCTGTTTTGCGATGAAATATAAATGTTGCCGCCATAAGCCGCCGCGGCAAGCACGCTGCCATCGGCTGAAGAGGCGATTCCAGACCAGGATAACATCGGCGCGCCGACAAGTTGGGACCAGGCGCCGCCGGAATTCACCGACCCATAAATGCTCCCCGGGCTTCCGCTCCCGCCGACTGCCGTGGCCAGTCTCGAACCGTCCGTCGAGGAGGCTACCCCCAATAAATTGCCGGACACGGGTGAGTTTTGTTGCACCCAAATTGCGCCGAAATCCGTGGAAAGATAGATCTGTCCTCCGTTGCCAGTGACGAAGATCATTCTCGATCCGTCCGATGAGCACGCCACCGCATCTGGATTCGCGCTGCTGCCGACGTTGGTAACCCCCAGCCAGGTTGAGCCGGAATTGGTGGAAACGGCCACTCCGCCATTGCCCTCCACCGCGACCAGTTTTGTTCCATCAGAAGACATCGCGATGGCATTCCAATCATAGCCGGATGTCACTCCCACCGCGCCCCAGGCCGAACCGTAATTAGTGTAAATGGCCCCCCCATGGTCGACCGCCGCCATTTTGGTCCCATCTGCGGAACAGGCGACACCGGACCATGCCGCCGAACCCAGGGCTTCTGTCCAACTCACGCCGGAATTACCTGAAACATAAACGTCTCCTGATTCTGCGAGATAGGGCGAATAACCCGCGGCGGCGATCAAATGAGTCCCATCTGCGGAAGACGCGAGCGCCGACCAATCAGCGGCGCCGCTGCTGCCGGATTGGTTCGTCCAGGTTGAGCCGGAATTGGTGGACGTATAGATGTAGCCGCCGCTGATCGCCGCCGCCATCTTTGTTCCATCGGCCGAACACGCAATTGCCGTCCAATTGGCGTTCCCCGGACCGCTGGCCGTCCAGCTTTGGCCGACGCTGCTGGAAAGATTGCCCGCCAGGATCTGCTGGTTGGTATTTTGCGCCACTATCCAGCCGGCGTCGCCGACTCCCGCGACCTTGTAAGTGTCGCCCACGCTCGGGGAAGCCGGCAGGGTGATCGTCACCGGAGTGACATTGTTGGTGCAAATGTAACCGACGTTGGGATTGGCCTGCGCGCTCGAACCCGAAACCGTCACCCAGAAAAATGCCCCGGGGACGTTGGTCAATCCATGCCCCGCGCCGATAAAGTTGGTCGCTCCCACACTGCCCGCAAAATTCAAAACTGCATCGCTTTGGAGCGCCACATTGGCGGAAAGGCGCGCATCAGGAATCGTACCCGCCAGATTGGTCGGATTGATGCTGGTGAGGCCGAAACCATTTCCCGCATAAGTGTTCGCGGTGTTCGATAGGTTGACTCCGCCGGAGAACGTTTCGTTGCTGTTCAGAAACGCCACGTTCGGCGGCAAATTAGTCGCCGAAACGATGCCGTTGAGATTGGTGGTTTGCAATGGCTCCGTCAGATACATGGCGTTGGTCGCGCTCGCGGCGGCAAGGGCGCGGATTGAATAGGGAGCCGAAGTAATCTGCTGCAACGGCAAGAGCAGGCTGTAGGCGTTGGTGTCGCCGTAAGGCCGCACACCAACCTCGAGCCACAGGCTGCTCCCGTCAAAGACCGCCGCTCCAAAATTGAGCGTCGTGGTGAAGAACCCGTTCGTGACCGCGACCGGCGCATTGGTGAGGGGCGCCGTGACGGCATTGCTCTTGGCGTTAACGAGCTGGAACTGGAAATCGTAAAGGCCGTTGGCGGGCGCGTTCGTGGCGCTCAAGTCGCCTTGATAGGTGAATGCTGTCGTCTGGGCCCCGGCGCCCACTGCGAACAAAAAAAACGCCAATGAAGCGGCGGCGGAACAAAATTTCATGTTATGTTTCTACCAGAAAATAATCGCCGCACAAGCGGCAAGAATGACAATCGTTCCTTCCCTTTGCCGTTTTCCATCTCTGCTGCCTGCCACGTCTTTCCCTCCCCCATTCGCATCATCCGGTGAATTTCGCCAAATTTCAGCATTTTCAGCATATTGCCGTTCCGCATATTTCCGCGCATGTTACTGCACATATTACGGCACATCCCGCCACATTTCGGCAAATTCCGCATCCACTCCATCTCCGCGTTCCTTCACAATCACTTTTTGCTCTCCATTTGCTACTTTCTGCTTTCTGCTTTCTTTTTCAAAAATCGGTGTAAAATTCCCGCGCATGATCGAATGGAACATCCAATCCCGCGCAGCCGCGTGCGAATCGTGTGCGCAGCCGTTTACCGACAAACAACCGCTGCACACGCTACTTTTTGACGAGCCGCCCGAGTTGCGGCGGATGGACGTTTGCGAGGCCTGCTGGCAAAACCAATTCAGCCAGGGCGTGCGCGACCGCAAGGGGTTCGTTTCCCACTGGCAAACTGTTTATGAAGCGCCTGTGCCCGTTCCCGACCCTATTCACAAGGACACCGCCGAGTCGCTGCTGCGCAAGCTCATTCAGCAAAACGATCCGCGTTATGCGCCCGCTGGATACATCCTCGCCGTCATGCTCGAACGCAAACGCATTCTCAAAGTGAAGGAGCAAATCGTCCGCGACGGCAGGCGCGTTTTCATCTACGAACAGCCCAAAAGCGGGGACCTTTTCACCATCGCCGATCCCAACCTGCGGTTGGATCAACTGGAGCAGGTCCAGCGCGACGTGGCCCAATTGCTGGAACAGGGGCTGAATCCGACGCCGCCCCAAAGTGATGCGCCGTCGCCCCCGGCGGCACAAATTCCGGCAAAAGAAAACGAACCGGCGCCCGCCAGTTGATTGCCGTGTCCGACCTTGCCGCGCTCCAGCAACGCCTCGGTTATCAGTTCCGTGACGATAACCTGCTGCGCCTGGCCCTGACGCACCCGTCCGTCGCCCACGAAAGCGGCAGGGCTGTCGAACACAACCAGCGCCTCGAATTTCTCGGCGACGCCGTGCTCGGCCTCGTTCTGACGCAAAAGCTCTACGAGCAGTTTCCCGGCCACGAGGAAGGTCCTCTGACGAAAGCGCGCGCGCAATTGGTCAACCACAAAACTCTGGCCGCGAGCGCCCAATTGCTGAATCTCGGCGAGCATTTGATATTGAGCCGCGGCGAGGAGATGCATGGCGGCCGGGAACGCGCCTCTGCGCTGGCCGACGCACTCGAGGCCTTGCTCGGCGCTATCTTTTTGGACGGCGGATTTGAGACGGCGCGCGCATTTATTTTGCGTGAGTTTGCTTCGGGTTTTGGGGAACTGCACGCCCTCCCGCTCATGGAAAATCCGAAGGGTGAATTGCAGGAGCTGCTGCAGGCCCATTCGCCGAATGCACCCGAATATCGGACCATTTCCGTCAGCGGCCCGGACCACGACCGCGACTTTGAAGTTGTCGTCCAACATGAAGGCCGGGAATTGGCGCGCGGCGTCGGCAAAAGCAAAAAGTCCGCCGAAAGCGAGGCGGCATTGGCCGCGTTGAAAACATTGCGCGGCGCGGCGGAGAAGTAAGAACTTGAATTTTCTTCGCTTCCGCCAAAATTTTCCCCATGATTGTCCCCGCGCGAAATGAAAGCAAAAATCATCGTCACACCCAAAAAAGCCGTCGTGGATCCCCAGGGCAAAACCGTCCAAAACGCACTCGAACAAATGGGCTACCGCGGTATCAAAGCCGTCCACGTCGGCAAATACCTCGAGATTGAACTGGAAGGCGACCCGGAAACGGCCCGCCGACAATTGGACGAGGCGGCGCGCAAATTCCTGAGCAATCCCGTGATTGAAGATTTCAAATTGGAGATCGAATGAAGTTTGCCGTTCTCCAGTTCCCCGCCAGCAATTGCGACCAGGATTGCCTCCACGCGGTGCGCATCCTCGGCCATGCCGCGGACTTTCTCTGGCACAAGGAAACCTCGCTCGGAGACGCCCAAGCCATCATCATCCCTGGCGGCTTCAGCTACGGCGATTATCTGCGAACCGGCGCGATTGCCCGGTTCAGCCCCATCATGCAGGCCGTTCAGAAATTCGCCGATGGTGGCGGCCTGGTCCTCGGAGTTTGCAACGGGTTCCAGATTTTGTGCGAGGCGGGTATGCTGCCAGGCGCCCTCCTCCGCAACCGCGACCTCCATTTTCATTGCGAACAGGTCTTTTTGAAGACGGCCAATTTTGACACGCCCTTCACGAATAAAATCCCGCGCGATAAAATTTTGAAAATTCCCATCGCCCACGGCGAAGGCTGCTATTTTGCCGACGCCGCCACTCTCGAAAGCTTGAAGGGTAACAACCAGATCCTCTGGCAATACTGCGACGCCAGCGGGAATCTGACCGACACCGCAAACCCCAACGGTTCGCTGTTGAACATCGCCGGCCTGTGCAACGAACGCCGCAACGTCGCCGGCCTGATGCCGCATCCCGACCGCGCCAGCGAGGAAATT
>JASHVW010000063.1 GCA_030044395.1 Verrucomicrobiia bacterium | reverse complement strand
ACTTTTGTTAGACTTTTTGCCGGTTTATGGAAACGACCACAAGAGAAGGCAAAAGCATCAAAGAGCACGGCTCCAAAATCAGAAATTGCCAAAACACATTGATTATATTGGTTATAATGCATGTTTTCCTTGAAAACAAAGATGGTGGTAGGTGATGGATTCGAACCATCGAAGGCGTAAGCCAGCAGATTTACAGTCTGCCCCCGTTGGCCGCTTGGGTAACCTACCACGGCTGCGAGCCGAACAGCAAACCATGCCCGGACGATAAAAGCAAAACAAAAACTCCCCCGATTTTTGTCGGGGGAGCATTTATTTTGGCGAAAACCGGTCAACTCACGTTGACTGCAATTTGTTTCGGCTTGGCTTCTTCGCTCTTGGGAAGCGTGACGGTCAGAATGCCGTCCTTGTATTGCGCCTTTACCTTGTCCGCGGCCACAGTCGTCGGCAAGGTCACCGCCCGCTGGAATTTCCCGAAATACCGCTCGGCGCGATACACTTCGGTGCCTTCGCTGTGCGTTTCGTTCTGCCGTTCGCCGGAAATAATCAGGCTGCCGTCATGAAGCGAAACGTTGATGTCTTCCTTTTTCATGCCGGGCAATTCGGCCTTGACGATGAAGTTGTCTTTCTCTTCAAAAACGTCAAACGCCGGCGTCCAGCCAAGGAACTCGGACGTGCGGGCCAGAGGCGCCTCGAACAGGCGGTCAATCTCGTCGCGCAAATCCGTCAGCCGACCGAGGGTCGGCCAGGTTGTTACTCGTGTCAGTTTCATAATGATCCTTTCGTTAAGTTGTTTCTTTAACCTACTCCTTTGATTTAGCTTCGTTCGTGCCAACCCATTTTGCAAAAAATAATGAGAAATCTTGAAGAAAAGGAAGAATGGCACAGAGGATTTGAGCAAAAATGTCACGCTATTTGCGACAGGATTGCACAGTACAAGAGGAGGTTTCGACGCGAATTTACGCGAAGGGACGCAAATTTGCAGGAATGAAGCAGATACGGCTCAATCAAAGGCGTGGCCGGCGCAGCAGAGGACGTCTTTGATTTTGTGGCGGACAAGCTCTTTTACCTTTGTCCGGGCCGGGCCAAGGAATTTGCGGGGATCGAATTCCTTTGGATTTTCGGCGAAAACCTTGCGGATGGCCGCGGTCATGGCCAGGCGCAAGTCAGTGTCGATGTTCACTTTTGTGCAACCGACGCGGCGGGCGATTTCGATGTCGGCCTCCGGCACGCCGGCGGTGTCGGCGCCGAGCTTGCCGCCGTATTTGTTGATTTCGTCGGCCAAATCCTTCGGGACGCTGGAAGCACCGTGCAGGACCAACGGATAATCGCCGAGTCCGGCGTCGAGGAGGGCCTTTTTAATCAATTTGAGCCGTTCGAGGTCCAGATGCTGCGTGCCTTTGAATTTGTAAGCGCCGTGGGAATTGCCAATCGCGACCGCCAGGGAATCGCACCCGGTTTCCTTGACGAAAGACACCGCTTCGTCCGGTTCGGTGTAATGCCCGCTGGTGGAGTGCGCGCCGCCTTCCTCGCCTTCATCGAATTGGGCGCCGACCAAATGGCCCAGCTCGGATTCGACGACGCAATTATGCTTATGGGCATATTCGACGACTTTTTTGGTAATTTCGACGTTTTTGGCAAAAGGCTCGTGGCTGGCGTCAATCATCACGCTGGTAAAACCCTCGTCAATGCACTGTTTGCAAAGGTCATAGGTGTCGCCGTGGTCGAGATGGACGGCGATCGGGACGTTGGAGAGGCTGACGGCGGCTTCGATGAGTTTTTTGAGATAGACCGGATTGGCATATTGCCGCGCGCCTTTGGAAATTTGGAGCATCACGGGCGCTTTTTCCTCTTCGCAGGCCTCAATGATGGCTTGAAGCAGTTCCATGTTATTCACGTTGAATGCGCCGAGCGCATATTTTCCCCTCAACGCCTTCGCAAACAAATCCCGCGTGTGTGTCAGTGGCATAATTTTTGAATTATTTTCTTTGCGACAGCCAAAAATGATAGCCAATTCTGGCCGGAAGGAAATAAAAATTCCGTGGGAAAATTGAAGGGCAATCCAAATTTGCGGGGTCAATCACGGCACTTGATGCCCAGGAAACGAATCCAGGTTGCGGGCCTGTCCTATCATTTGTTTTGCGTCTTTGCGTCCTGGCGAGTTTGCGTTAAAAATCCCCCATGCGCGCGCGATTTCTTCTGGGTCCGGCCGGCAGCGGCAAGACGACCCGCTGCCTGGAGGAAATCCGAGACTTGCTTGAGGGGGAGGCCGAGGGAGCGCCGCTTATTTTTCTTGCGCCCAAGCAGGCCACCTTCCAGCTCGAACGCCAATTGCTGGCGGACGATTCGCCGGGCGGTTTTACGCGACTGCGCATTTTATCCTTTGAACGGATGGCGCGCTTTGTCTTTGAAACGCTCAAGACCGCGCCGCCTGCGCTTTTGTCCGAAGACGGCCGGGTGATGGTTTTGCGCGCGTTGCTGTCGTGGCCTGGGAATGAGTTGACAATCTTCCGGCAGAGCGCGCGACGGCCGGGATTTGCCCGGCAATTAAGCCAGTTGCTTCGCGAATTGCAGCAGCATCAAGTGACCCCGGCCAAAATCCGCGCTCTGGCGCAAAACGGGAAGATGAGGTCCGAACTGCGCCAAAAACTGGAGGACCTGGCGGCGCTGCAGGAAAGGTATTCGGCGTGGCTTGCCGAAAACAAGGTGCGGGACGCCGACGTCCTGCTGGATTTTGCGACGGCGGCTCTTCGCGAGGCCCAGAACCCGGAACTGAGGATACAGAGCCTGTATTTGGACGGTTTCGCCGAAATGACGCCGCAAGAATTGGATTTTCTGGGCGCGGTTTTGCCGTTTTGTGAAAGCGCCACGCTGGCGTTCTGCCTCGACGAAAAGGCCGCGGAGGAAGATGAGGATTCATGGCTTTCAATGTGGCATACGGTCCGGCAAACATTTCAAAGCTGCCGCCGGCGGGTCGAGGCCCTGCCGGGAGCCAAAATTGCAATTGAAAAGCTCGATTCCGCAAAGAACCGATTTGCCCGGAATCCGGTGTTGCGCTCCTTGGAACAGAACTGGCAAACGCGCGGCGCCCCGGGAAAATCCAGCGACGGATTCCCCTCCCTTTCAATCCATTCCTGCGCCGATCCCGAGGCGGAAGCGGTTTTTGCCGCGCGCGAAATATTGAAATTTGTCCGCGCGGGAAACCGGTTTCGCGACTGCGCCATCCTGGTCCGGAGCCTGGAGAGATATCACCAGCCGCTGGGCCGGGTGTTTCGCCGGTACCGGATTCCATTTTTTCTCGACCAGCGCGAGAGCGTGGGACATCACCCGCTGGCCGAACTCACGCGCGGCGCGCTGCGGACCGCGGTCTTCGATTGGAAAAATGACGATCTTTTTTCCGCGCTCAAGGCCGGGTTTTGCCCGGTGGAGGAAACGGAAATTGACCGGCTGGAAAACGCCGCGCTGGAATTCGGCTGGCGGGAGAAGAAATGGCGCGACCCGCTGCCCGATGAATCATTCGAGCGATTGCGGAAGAAAATCCTCCCGCCGTTTGAAAGCTTTTACGGCCGACTGGTGAAGGTCCAATTCAAACCGGACGGCAAACAACTGGCCGAAATTTTTCAGAGGCTCTGGAATGAATTGGAGGCCGGGAAGACCCTGGAGCGTTGGAGCACATCCGGTGAAGCGCGACCGGCCATGGGGAACCGGCAACCGGCAGTTCACGCGCCGGTTCTCGAGCAAATGAAAGCCATGCTCGACAACCTCGAATTGGGTTTTTCGAACCAATCCCTGCCATTGCATGAGTGGCTGCCGATTATTGAATCCGGCCTGGCGAATCTGACCGTCGGTGTCATCCCGCCGGTATTGGATGAAGTATTGATTGGCGCCGTTGACCGCGCGCGCAACCCGGAATTGAAACTGGCGATCGTGATGGGCGTCAATGAGACCGTTTTTCCGGCGGCACCGGCAGCGCCGGCAATCCTGACTGAAGCTGACCGCAAGGAATTGCCAATTCCGCTTGAGCCGGATTTGCGCGGGCAAATCTCGCGCGAGCGCTTTTACGGTTACATTGCCTGCACCCGGGCGAGTGAAAAACTGGCGCTGACGTTTTCGCGCATCGCGGGGGATGACGCCATTCTGAATCCGTCGCCGTTCGTGACGCATCTGCGGCAAATTTTTCCCGGCCTGGAGATTGAGGAATTCCAAAATGAAATTGGTTTGGGGGAGATTGAGAGCATCAACGAGTTTGCAGCGGCCGGGCGCGAGCTTCTTCTGATGAACCCGTCTTCGGAGCGGATTCTTAATCCCGCACCTCTGCATGAGCCGGGGGAGGG
>JASHVW010000062.1 GCA_030044395.1 Verrucomicrobiia bacterium | reverse complement strand
GGCGGTGCAGAAGGCGCCTTTATGGCCGCCGGATTTGTCATTTTTCCGCTCGCTTGCATTTGGTTTAGTGAGGCGATGGGTGGTTATACCGGCATTGCTGGTGATATAGGGATAACCGCTCCGTCGCCCGGCATATTTGTTTGCATTGCAGTATGGATTTTGCTGTTTTTGCCAATCGTCATCGCGATGATTGAATGGTTTTCGTGAAATGCCTTTGACCAACCGCTGTCCGCCAATAGCAGCACCATTATAAATTGCCTGCGATTTTATAATTCAGAAAAGAATGAATCGGTGATAAGCTCATGGTGATTCACATATGAGCCGTTGCGTTAAGATCGCAATCATCGTTGGAACCGTGATTTTAGCGGCGATCCTGATTTCCATCATTCATCATTATCAGCTACGCGCCGGGGTGAATGCTTATATTGCCGAACTGAAGGCCAGGGGCGAATTGCTGGATTTGCCGCAAGTGCTGCCCCCGCCCGTGCCGCCGCAAGAGAACGACACGCCTGAATTTTTAAAAGCAGCTTCGACGATTAATACAAACTGGGATGTTTTGGAAAGCAATTCGCCGCCGGCGATGCGCATGGTGGCGCCGGGAAAAGCAATGATCGGTTGGGCGCAACCTGATCTCCGAAGTTCAGAAGGAACAAATTCGTGGGAAGACGTTCAAACTGCGCTGGCGAGGGAAAACGATGCCTTGAACACTATCCAACAAATCACAAACCGGCCCCAGCTTGATTTCAACGTCAATTACGCAGGTGGTTTTGAGAAGCTCCGGCTCACATACCTCCCCGATCCAAAACGTGCGGCGCAGGGCTTGGATGCGCTTGCGATTTTTAATTTGCACCGCGGCAATACGGCTTCGGCCGTCCAAGCCGCACATTCGATGCTATTGATTGCGAATGCCATGCAGCATGATCGCTTGGTAATTTCCGAACTCGTGCGTATTGCCGTTGCGCAAATGGCGTCGGCAGTGACCTGGGAGATTTTACAGTCCACTAATGTTACCGATGAACAATTGGCGGAATTGCAGGAAGACTGGGCGAGTTTTGATTTTGTTGGCAGCGAAAAAACGTACTGTTAACGGACGGGCCGATCGTGCAAAGGAGGGTCGCGCAATGGAGAAATTCCGGATTGCAATCGTATCTGGATCATTGGGAAACACGCTCAAATAAATGCACTCACGCAGTGCAGATGAAGGGCTTTGAGCCAAAGCGAAGGCCAAAGCCAAAATCTTTATGTGGCGATATTGGTGGTCCTATCCGGACGAGCTGCGTTTCCTCAGAGGTTATGACGCCGTGTTCAATGAAGTGAAGTCCGCCCAAACCACAGGCTCCTTCGAGGACGAGTTAAATGTTCAGGATAAAAAGTTGAATAAATTGGAGATCCCAGGCGTGGACGATAATTCTCCAGGATCCATTTCGGACATGAATTTTCATACGATGCTATCACAATCAATCAACGGCTTGAGTGGGTTCAGCAGAAAGGTGATGCTCGCCGAAGTCGCAAAAACAAGTAACGATGACCGCGATTGCGCTAAAGCGTTATCAGCTTAAATATGGGAATTATCCCACGGACTTGGACCAGCTTGTCCAGGCGTTTTTGCCAGCCGTCCCGCTGGATCCGATTGACGGTCAGTCATTGCGTTATCGCTTGAAATCGGACGGTACATTTTTGCTTTATTCAATCGGTGAAGACGGAAAGGACGATGGCGGCAATCCCTCATTCGAACCGGGGGTGAAATCGTCGAATTTTTATTGGGAGGATAATATGGCATTGGATTGGGTCTGGCCGCAGTCGGCGACCCCTCAAGAAGTGCAAAATTATTACGCGAATTTGGGAAAATAATTTGGCGCTTTCCATCCCGCCTCATTTCGCGCAATCAGCGGGCGCATTTTTCGTTGATAAGAGACTTCTTTCAAATCGTCCTGGATTGGTATCAGCACGCGCTTCAAGCGGCCGGTTTTCGGGTTAGTGGGCCTGCTGATGACGGATGAAAAGCTCCTTGCTACCGTTGCCGAGCGGCCGCATTCGGGCAAAATCCATTTCGACCTTACTCCATGCACTTGCAGAGATGCGTCGAGGCGGGTAGCTTTGGATTGTTGGGCGGCTTTGAGTATGACAGATTCCACAAACAAAAGATACCAAATAGACCTATGTATGACATAAAGAACCTGACCAAGCTGAAGAAAATGGACGGCCTCGCGCCGGATGTTATGAAAGCGTTTTGGGCCTTTGATAAGGCGGCCACCGCCAAGGGGGCAATTCCCGTAAAGTACAAGGAGTTGATTGCCGTTGCCGTTGCCCTCAGCACTCAATGCCCTTACTGCATTAGAATTCATAACGACAACGCACGGAAAGCAGGCGCGACGGACGCGGAGATAGTCGAGGCCGCGATGGTCGCCGCATCGTTGCGCGCCGGTGCGTCGGTGACACATGCGACGCACGCTTTATCCGATTAGGCCCCCGCGGGATATACGAGATACGATTTACGAGGCCAAGGGTTCAAGGCGATGTAAGTTCCTGGGGAGAACATCCATCGAATTTTCCAAAACACGATTTTGAGCAAGTTCACGCTCGCTGTCACGGCATATTGGAATTTTCATACTGTCATGTTTTCTACCGATCCACCATTCTCCTTTGGTAAACGACCAAACATTGGTTTGTGATGTCGGCTTTTTCGGCGGCGGGACCCCAGACCGCAACGATTCTGCCGTGCACACTACGGACGACGCCGATTTGCTGGTAAAAATGGTCTGCGTATTGGGTCGCCCAGTCATAAATCAAAAGATTGGAATGCGGATAGCGAATCCACGAAAGAGCGTTGTTGACGAAGACGAGATATTCCGGACGGTTGGTTTCGATTTCCTGTATCATTTCATGCTGCATATCCAACGCATGCGGCTGCGGTTCCATCAACGGGTAGGTGTAAATATAGCCGGTGGCCGAATGACGGTGCGCGTAAAAGTAGATTTCGGGTTCGGACCCAACCACGGCAATGGTGGCTCGTGGCGAGGAATGCGCCCGGAGGTAATCGCCAACTGTGACGGCCTCTGGAAATGGGTTTTCCGCGTAGATGCTCTGGACGACTTGGAGCGGAGTAAGCTGGAAAAAGAATTGCGCCTGATAGAACACCGCCCAATAAATAAGCAGACCAAAAAAAATCAGCGGGAGGCTTTGGAAGACATTTTGAAGCACCGGCAGCCGCAGGACGTCCTGCCAGGCGGCCACGGACATTCCCATGAGAATTGCGAAGGCGGGCAGCACGAGAATAAAATAGTGTCCGCGAAAATACAGTCCCGCCGCCGTCCCGAGAAACGAGCACAACCAGAAAACGACGACGATGGCCGCGGGTTTTCGGAGGTGTTTATTGAAAGCCGCCAGCAGCAATCCGGTCGCGGCGAGGAACCAAAAGCCCAGCGATATAAAGAAGGTCTGTTGCAAATGTTTACAAAGCTGGGCGATTCCTTCCTGGAACGGCAATGCGGTCGCATACCATCGGGCGTAGTCAACCGTCCAAAACCAAAACCGCTGGAAATCGCCGCAGACGATGCGGACCAGGCAAAAGGTCCCGAATGGGAAAACGGCGCCCGTGAGAAAAACCATGCCACGCCGGAGAAAATCGCGGGTAAAGAGGGATTTTTCTTCGATGGCTCGCCAGAGCAGAAAGATACCGCCGAACAGGATGAAAACCATGCCCTGTTGTTTCATCATAAAGGCGAGTCCGAACAACAGGCCGCTGAAAAAGAGCGCGCGGATGGAACGGTTGTCATCCGCCCGCAACAACAGGAGGGTCGCGGGCACGGCGCAGAGGACGACAAAATGGTTTGCGTGGGCGGCCAATCCCAAAACCGTGGTGCTGACGGACATGATGGCGTAACTGGCGCAGGCCACCAGGCCGGCGGCCACGCCGAATAAATTCCGCGCCAGCAAAAAGACAAAAATAATCGTGAGGCTGTTGACGACGATGAGGGTGAGATGGATTCCGGCGGGGGTTTCCCCGAAGATGGCCATGCCGAGGGCGTAGGCAAAATAGGTGCCCGGCAATTTCATGTTGAAGGCCAGGTCATAGGTCGGGATGCCCTGGAGGATCAATTGCCCGGCATAGGCGTATTCACCCTCATCGCGTTCGAGGGGCATATTAAGGAGACGGACGCGGATGAAGCCGACGAAGAGCAGGACGAGGAGGACGACCAGCCACGGCCAGAGACCCAGGAACGAGCTGGCGCGGTTTGCCGCCTGATGTTTTTCCATTGGCGCCCAAAATACCGGAAACAAATTTTTATTCAATCCCGCGTGGGGGAGGCGAAGGAATTGCGAGATACGATGGCCGATTTACGAGGCTGCGGGCATTCACGTTCAGCTCCATTCAAAGGACGCTTGTCAAAGGGGGATGATTGTGTTACAAGCTGCGCGGCCGCATTGAGTCTGAGCATCTGACCAACGACCGCCGCCGGATTCAATCGTTTTCCGATGTGGAATTTGAATTTGTGGATTAGAACCACCCCATGATAGCGCTTCTCGATTATGGCTCAGGCAACTTGCGCAGCGTCCACAAGGCG
>JASHVW010000061.1 GCA_030044395.1 Verrucomicrobiia bacterium | reverse complement strand
GTCAAAAAGGTACTACGATTTTATCGCAATTTGCATTTGCCATTGCATTTTTCATCCTGGCGCTCTTTGGCGGCGGCTGCGCCACAAGTACGATTACCAACCCGCCGCGTTCGGCCACCGAACAACTGCTCATCAGTACGGCCGCCGACCGCGCCTTGACCAACGCCGATCTCTCTGTCTTTGCCAACAAAAAGGTCTTTTTGGACGCAAGTTACTTCGACAGCTACGACGAGATCAAGTCCACCGTCCTCTTGAAGCGGAGCGCGGCTTCTTCCGTTTGAGAATGTCGTTGCGGGTCACCGACCCGCGGTCCAACCCTGACGAAATTTCCTTTTCCGCGTTTTCAATCAACGTCATTCTTGCGGCGTGAAATTGTCCGCCGTTGCAATCCGTGCTGCCGTCAAAGAGGCCCTTGCCGAGGACATTGGCCGCGGGGATGCAACGACTCAGGCAATTGTGCCGGCCGGGCTTTCGGCCCAGGCCGTCATGCGCGCGCGCGAACCGCTCGTCGTCGCCGGCCTCGAATTCGCCGAAAACGTATTCCGGGAACTTTCCCCGAAAGTCAAAATCGAAAAAATGGCCCGGGATGGCGAACACGTCGCCGCCGGACAAACTTTGCTTAAGATTTCCGGCCCGGCCCGCGGCATCTTGAGCGGCGAACGCGTGGCCCTGAATTTTGTCCAGCGCCTTTCCGGCGTCGCAACTCTTGCCGCGCGGTTTGTCCGCGAGGTTCACCCCGCCAAAACAAAAATTCTCGATACCCGTAAAACCACTCCCGGTTGGCGCTCGTTCGAAAAATACGCCGTCGCCCAGGGTGGCGCCAAAAATCATCGCTTCGGTCTTTTCGACATGATTTTAATCAAAGACAATCACCTGGCCGCCCTGCGGCATGAAAAACCCAACGCCATCGCCACGGCTGTGCGCCGCGCGCGAAAGAAATATCCGAAATTGAAAATTGAAGTCGAAGCCGACAATCTGGCGCAGGTGGCGAACGCGGCCGACGCCGGCGCCGACATGATCCTGCTCGACAACATGGACCTGCGACGACTCCGTCTGGCGGTAAAAATCGTCAGGGGCCGCGCCCGGACCGAAGCCAGCGGCGGCGTGACTGTGAAGAATGTCCGCGCCATCGCCCGGACCGGCGTGGATTTTATTTCCGTGGGCGCACTCACCCATTCGGCGCGGGCCATGGACATTGGACTCGATTTCGAATGACACCTGACGCAAAAATTCTCTCGGCACTGCGGGAAAATTCCGACGGTGTTTCCGGCGCGGAGCTTGCAGGCCAGTTGCGCGTGACCCGCGCCGCCATCTGGTCGCGCATCGAGGAATTGCGCGCGCTGGGTTATGAAATCGAGGCTGGTCCTCATTTTGGTTATCGCCTCGTCGGCGAGCCGGACGCCCTCCACGCGGACGATTTGCTGGCGCGCCTGGGCAAAACTAAAACCATCGGGCGCGATATTCGCGTCTTTGAGCAGACGACTTCCACCAATGATGTCGTCGAAAAACTGGCGCGCGACGGCGTGCGTGAAGGCGTTGTGGTCTTTGCCGAGTCGCAGACGCGGGGACGCGGGCGGCTGGGCAGGAAATGGCTCTCGCCCGCGCGCAAAGGACTATGGTTTTCCATCTTGCTGCGGCCAAATTTGCGCCCGCAGGAAACCACGCAATTGACCGTCGCCTCCGCCGTCGCCCTGCGCCGCGCGATCGCGTCGGAAACCGGATTGAGCGTCGGGATCAAATGGCCGAATGATGTCCTGGTCGCCGGGAAAAAGGCCGCGGGGATATTGACGGAAATGAGCGCGGAACTGGACAAAGTCCGCTACGCCACCCTCGGCATCGGGATTGACGTGAATTTGGGCGCCGCAGATTTCCCGTCGGAATTGAGAAAACTCGCGACTTCCTTGAGGATCGAAGCCGGCGCGCCGGTTTCACGCGCCGCCCTGGCCACGGCCATCCTGCGCGAGTTGGACCGCGTTTATTCAGACATTTGCGCCGGAAAATTTTCGGCCATTGCTGATGAATGGGAGGAACATTGCGCTACCATCGGCAACAATGTAGCCGTGCAAATCGGCGACCGGAAAATCCGTGGCCGCGCCGAATCACTGGACAATGACGGAGCGCTTCTGTTGCGCACCGAGCATGGACGGCTGGAACCGATATTTGGCGGTGATGTTACTATTGAAAGATGATTCTTCTCTTCGACATCGGCAACTCGAACACGCATCTTGGCACGGCCGACAACGAACGGGTCGTCCGTCAAACGAATGTTCCCACCCGCGAATGGTTCGGCGGAAAGGCTACGCTCTGCCTGAAAAAATTTGCCGGCGCAAAAAATATTGAGGGCGCGATTTTATGCAGCGTGGTGCCTCGCGCCACACCGCTCGTGCGCAAGGCTGTTCGCACGCTTTGGAAAACGGATGCCTTGGAATTATCGCCCAAAACCTTGCATGGGGTCGGCATTGAGTACCCAAAACCGGGCAGCATCGGTCCAGACCGTCTGGCCAACGCGGTCGCTGCCAAATTTCGTTTTGGCGCGCCGGTTGTGGTGGTGGATTTTGGAACGGCGGTCACATTTGACGTGGTCAATCCCGCTGGGAATTATGTCGGCGGCATCATTGCGCCGGGCCTGGCGGCGATGACCGAGTATCTGCACGAAAAAACGGCATTGCTGCCGAAGATCAAAATCGTCGAGCCAGGAACCGTCGTCGGCAGAAGCACCGTTGAGGCGATGCAGGTGGGCGCGGTTCATGGCTATCGCGGCTTGATTCGTGGGTTGATCGGCGAATTGAAAAAGGAATTGCGCGCGGAAAAGTTGCCTGTAGTAGCCACCGGTGGTTATGCCCGGTTGATCGCCGCCA
>JASHVW010000060.1 GCA_030044395.1 Verrucomicrobiia bacterium | reverse complement strand
GGTGTTGGTGGCCCAGGTGTGGGATTCCCGCCGTCGAAGAAAATTGCGTCAAAATTCGATCCGGACCGCTCTCTCGAGTCCAAAGGAAACCAATAATTTGAAAATATTTGAAGAAATAAACTGAAACTGAAAGGAATGCTATGACAAAACAAATCAAAGTCGGGGTCATTGGCTGCGGATACTGGGGCCCCAATCTGGTGCGCAATTTCAGGTCCCTGCCCGATTGTCATCTTAAGATGATGAGTGACCTCAATGTCGAACGACTCGCCCACCTTAGATCGTTGTATCCAGGGGTTGAGGGAACCGTCGAGCACCGCCATCTCCTAAATGGTTCCGGCCTCGATGCGGTCGTCATCGCCACCGGCGTCAAATCCCATTATTCCCTCGCCAAAGCCTGCCTCAACGCCGGCAAACACACGTTCATTGAAAAACCCATGGCGGCTTCGTCGGCGGAATGCATGGAGTTGATTGAAATTGCCCGGCGGAAAGGGCTCGTCTTGATGGTTGGGCACACGTTCCTGTATTCGCCCGCGGTCAGAAAGATCAAGGAGATTGTCGAAGCCGGCGACATCGGGGAAATTCGATACATTTGTGCCCGCCGCCTCAACCTGGGGCTGTATCAAAAAGACATCAACGTGGCCTGGGATTTGGCGCCGCATGACATTTCCATTGCGCTTCACATCATGGGCGATCATCCGGTCACCGTGAACTGCCGCGGCAGCGCCCACGTGACCCCGGGCGTGGAAGATGTGACGACCATGTCCTTGAGCTTCCCCAGACAACGCGCGGCTATCATCCACAGCAGTTGGCTGGATCCCAGAAAGGTCAGGGAAATGACCATTGTCGGCAGCAGGCGGATGATTGTTTATGATGACGTGGCGACCCTGGAAAAAATCCGGATTTATGATGCGCGGGTGGAGCGGCCGCCCCATTACGACACATTTGCCGAATTCCATTATGCCTACCACTACGGTGATGTGTATGCTCCATACATCAAACAGGAGGAGCCGTTGAAGACTGAATGCCAGCATTTCCTCGACTGCATCCTGCATGGAACCGTTCCCATCTCCAACGGCCAGCAAGGAATGGAGCTCGTCCGGATTCTCGAGGCATCCTCGGAGTCCTTGAAAAGCGGCGGCGCGCCGGTGGAGCTTTTTGCCGCACAAAATCAAAATGGCGATCGCCTGCTTCAACCCGTTCCCCGCAGGGCGGCTCGCTCGGCGGCTTCCGAAAATCCTGCCAACAGACTTGGCAGGAAAACGCCGGCGGCTCCGCCGCCGCAAAACCTTGATGTCAAAATCCGCCTGAATGAAGCCGAAGTTAAGTGAGTCATGAACGGGTACGAGCCGCCATATGTGCAAGTCGCTCCCGACGTCAAGCTGGGTCGGAATGTTCGGCTCTTTGGCTATGCCAATCTTTACGGCTGCGAAATCGGAAACGACGTAAAAATCGGCCCCTTCGTCGAAATTCAGAAGGGAGTCAAGGTTGGCAACCGCTGCAAAATCTCCAGCCACAGCTTCCTTTGCGAGGGCGTGGTTTTGGAGGATGAAGTTTTCGTGGGCCACAACGTCACGTTCACCAACGACCGCTTTCCCCGCGCGACAAATGGAAACGGACAATTGCAATCGGAGGCCGATTGGACCTGCATTTCTACGCTCGTTAAGCGCGGGGCCTCCATCGGTTCTGGCGCCACCCTCCTTTGTGGCATTACCATCGGTGAAAATGCTTTGATCGGGGCGGGGAGCGTGGTGACCAGGGATGTTCCGCCCGATACCGTGGTGGCAGGCAACCCGGCCAGGTTCGTCCGGTCGTTGCCGCCGAAAAATTAACTGGAAATTAGGATGCCCGCGGAAAACATCGCCGCAAGGGCGGAGGTATTTTTTTTGCCCACGGATGTGCTTCCGGTTCCTTGCGTCAAATTCGATTTGCGGCGGCGCGCCGTTGTTGCTGAAGCCGATGAAGCCATCGGGTCGCGCAACCGCCTGTTCCGTGCGCTGCCGGCCGCCGTTTCACCGGGCGTCGGCGCCGCCCTGTATCCCCACTGCGCTTGAAACAGCTTGTCTCCCTTATCCATACGGTGGTAATCATAACACATGAATAATAACAGGCCAGTTGAGCCTCCGGCGGGGATATCGTTGGGCGATGTTTACTACATCATCTTCCGCCATAAATGGGCAATCATCCTCACTTCCCTCGCGGGCGTTGTGGCTGCCATGGGAACTTATTATTTAAATCCGCCGCCCTACGAATCCCAGGCGGAGTTGCTCGTCAAGTACGTCCCGGAATCCATGCAACTGACCTTGCCGGCCGAGAACCAAAGAGTGATGGTTCCCGATCAAAACGGGGATAACATCATCAATTCGGAAATTCAGATTCTGACCAGTCTCGACACGGCGGAACAGGCCGTCACCAACATCGGCGCGTCCAACATCCTCGTCCGGGCCGGGGCCGCCGCAAATCCAATCAGCGCTGCGGTCTATGTCCGGAACAATCTCGAGGCGGCGCCGGCGGACAAGGACAGCAGTGTCATCGTGGTCACGTTCAAGAGCCTGAACCCGCGGATTGTCCAGCCCGTACTTCAGGAAATTATCAATGACTATTTTGAGAAGCATTACGAGATCCATTCCGCGGGTGGGCAATTCGAGAACGCCCTCACCATGGAAAAATCCGCCTTACAGAAGCAACTCGACGCCACCGAACTACAGCTCGCTGAACTTGAAGACAAGGCAAAGATCATCTCCCTGGATGACTCTCGCAAGGATTTGGCGCAAAAGATTTTCCAGATTCGAGGCGACATTCTGGAGGCGCAGGCCGAGTTGTCCGGCTATGAGGCCGAGATGAAACAAAAGAACGGCGGTCAGCCCATGAATCCGCACGACACCAATGTGCAGGCGGTCGTTCCCCAGAACGAGGTGGACGCCTACAACAATATTAGCGCCACCCTCGATGCGCTCAATAAAAAGGAACAGGCCTATCTGGCGCAGGGGTTCACTAAAAGCAACACCATGGTCCAGGAAGTGGAGGAGCAAATCGGTGACGCGGAGAAAGCCAGGACGGATTTTGAGAAAAAATATCCGCAAATCACCGGCGCGGTGATCGCTTCGGCTCAGACTTCCGGGTCAGCCGCCGCGTCCATCGCGGATGCGGAAGCACAGATCGCCCAGGTTGTGTCGCTTCAAGCCAAAATTGATGCCTGGACCAATGAACTTGAACATCTCCAGTCACAGGCCACCAATCTGAACAATCTGGCGCCGACGATTACGCATCTGGAGGAAACCATGGCCATTCAGCAGACAAACTATCAAAATTTGTCCGTCAGCCTCGAACAGTCGCACATCGAGCAGGCCCTCGACCCCGACAAAACTCCCGACATCCGATGGGTGCAGATGCCGTCGCCTCCCTCGCGCGATTGGAAAAAGACCTACAAAAGGATGGCTGGCCTGTTGTTTGGCGGCGTCTTCGCCGGCCTCGGCTGGGCGTTCCTCATTGAAATGTTTCTGGACCGTTCAGTGAAGCGGCCGGTCGAAATCGAGTCCAGGCTGAAACTGCCCCTCTTCCTTGCCATTCCCGATGTCAGCCGGAATGGTCACGCGCGCCGGCTCAGAACTTCTGAAAGACGCCAACTGCAATTGCAAAACCCGGATCACCCCTCGGACTCCAAGCTTGTTCCTTCGGCTGGTGGCCCTCCGGGCAAGGGCGGCAAGCCACCGGGCCAAAACGGCGGTCTGCAGGTCGTCTCGCTGGAAAAGGATCCCGCCCTCCAGTCGTATTACGAGGGGTTGCGGGACCGGTTGATTGTTCATTTTGAAATCAAGAACCTGACTCGTAAGCCGAAGCTGGTGGCCGTGACGGGCGCCAACCAGGGCGCCGGAGTGAGCACCATCGCCGCCGGCCTGGCCGCCTCTCTCTCCGAGACCGGTGAGGGAAACGTTTTGTTGGTGGACATGAACATCGAGAACGGCGCGGTGCAACAATTCTACAAGGGCAATGCCGGTTGCGGATTGCACACCGCCTTGGAAAGCGGTACGAAGCAGGATGCGCAGGTGCAGGAAAACCTGTATGTCGTCAGCGGTCATTCCAATGGAAACGGGCTTCCCCAGGCGCTGCCCAAACGCTTTGCCTCGCTCGTGCCCAGGCTCAAGGCCAGCGACTACGACTACATTATCTTTGACCTGCCAACCGTCAGTCCCGTCAGCATCACCTCGCGCCTCGCCCGCTTCATGGACATAACCTTGCTCGTGGTCGAATCCGAGAAGACGGATCGCGACGTTGTTCTGAAAGCGAGTGACTTGCTTTCGAAAGCCGGGGCCTCAGTGGGCGTCGTGCTCAACAAGACCCACAAATATGTGCCGAAAAAATTGGAGGCGGAATTCACGGGCGAGAAATGACCCGGATGGCAGGTCCAAAAACTGAAAAAATCAAAATTTTGAGGCCGGTGCAATCAAAAGACTGCAAAATCAGCTAAAATTTGCGGAATGCGCCCGGCTGTATAGTTGTAATAGACTTAGGATTAGATACTTATACGGTTTCTGTGTCTTGCAGGAATACCCAATGAA
>JASHVW010000059.1 GCA_030044395.1 Verrucomicrobiia bacterium | reverse complement strand
AGCCTTAACCCGCAACACCACCAAACGCCATCTGAATCGTTCCGGCAGCGGGAGAGGGCAGGGTGAGGGAGAACGGCTGGAATTGTTTTTGGCATTCATATTGAAACAGCCTCCCAAACTCAACCTGCGTTTTTTTGATTGGTTCTTGACGTGAACTCGACACACCAACCAAAACAAATAACGTGCCGACAGTAGGCGAAGGAGCAACCCCTCCCTCGTGACAGAAAAATTGCAGAGAAGTTCAAGCAGCCGCTTGAGTGGCTGGCGGGATTTCTTCCAGTTGACTGGCGTCAGTTGGGCAACCTGCAGGTTGGTCGTCGCGGGCGGGCGCTCCGTTCAATCGGCCATCGTCGGCGTGAAACATGCCGCAACTTCCTTGAATTTGCCAAGTTGCTCCTCTTCCCAGCTTTCGTCCCGATGCAGTTCGCCCGCCATGAGCTTCGCGACCTCGGGCGCCATCGCCAATGCCGCTCGCGCATTCAGGAACAGCGCCCGGGTGCGCCGGGCCAATACATCATCAATCGTTCGGGCCATTTCTTCGCGGACGGCCCAGACGACCTGTGCGCCACAAATGGGCAGGGCCGTATGCAACGCTTCGGCCAGTTCGGGCCGCTCGTGCATCAGTCTTTCGAGAGCCGGTGCATCCGATCCATAGACCGCCAAATTGTCGTCGGAAGTGGAATTTTTTTGGCAGCCGTGGATCGGCAGGGCGGGTGTGATGCAGGGCCGCTCCTTAAGCCCCGCCAGAACTGCGGCATGGTCCACGCCGTCCTCGGCCATTTTGCGGTAAGTCGTCCATTTGCCGCCGGCGATGGTGAGTAGCCCGGACTTTGAAATGGTAATCATGTGTTCGCGTGAGAGCGCGGCTGTCCTCGAAGCGTGATTCGCCTGGACCAGCGGGCGAATACCCGTGAACACACTCATTATATCGGCCCGACCCGGCTGGCGCGACAGATAGCCGCCGGCTGTTTCAAGGATGAAGTCAATTTCGCCTGTCAACGGGCGGGGTTCGAGGCTGGCCTTGGGAACCCGCGTGTCGGTGGTCCCCACCAGTGCGTGCCCGTGCCAGGGTATCGCGAACATCACACGACCATCACGCGTGTGCGGAACCATGATCGCCGTATCGCCGGGCAGAAACGACCGGTCCAAAACTATGTGGACGCCCTGGCTGGGAGCAATAATTGATTCCGCATCCGGATCGTCCATGAGCCGCAGTTCATCGCAGAAGGCGCCGGTCGCATTGACGACGCAGCGCGCCTGCAGGGAGTATTCCTCTCCCGTCTCCTGGTCGCAGAACGCCAGGCCGGAAACGGATTCTCCTTCCGCCTTGATGAGACGCGTGACACGACCGTAGTTCAAAAGGCATGCGCCATATTCAGCGGCGGTCTGCGCCAGGTTGATGAGCAGGCGGCTGTCGTCGAACTGGCCGTCGTGATATAGCACGCCGCCGCGCAGGCCTTCGCGCTGAAGCGTGGGGATGCGCGCGAGCACCTCGTCCTGCGAAAGCGCCACTGAGCGGCCAAACCCGTATTGGCCGGCGAGCAGATCATAAACTTTCAGGCCAATCCCGTAAAAAGGCGCTTCCCACCATTGATAATTCGGCACCACGAACGGCAGGTCATGCACCAGGTGCGGCGCGTTCCGCAACAGAAGGCCGCGCTCTTTCAGCGCCTCCATGACCAGGGAAATATTGCCTTGCTGCAGATAACGAACTCCGCCATGCACGAGCTTCGTGGAGCGGCTCGAGGTTCCTTTCCCGAAGTCGCTTTGTTCGAGCAGCACGACCTGATAGCCGCGTGTCGCTGCGTCCACGGCCATGCCCATTCCGGTCGCGCCACCCCCGACCACTGCCAGATCGAACGGTTGCCCGGCCTCCAGGATGCGTTTTAAAAATGATTCGCGGTTCAATGAGGGTATTCGCTCCTCTCTTCCCAATCGCGCGCCCGTTTCACGGCCTCCGCCCAACGGCTCCGCCGGTGCGCCACTTCGTCGGCCTTGCGGCCTGGTGTAAAGGTCCGGTCCGCTTTCCACGCCGATTGCACTTCCCGCCGGCTTTTCCAAAAGCCCACCGCCAGGCCCGCCAGGTAAGCCGCGCCCAGCGCGGTGGTTTCGATTGCTTTCGGCCTCGTGATCGGCACACCGAGAAGGTCCGCCTGGAATTGTAGCAACGAGTTGTTGACGGAGGCTCCTCCGTCCACTCGCAGTTCACTCAAGCCAACTCCCGAATCTTCTTTCATCACCTCCAGCACGTCCGCCACTTGAAAGGCAATGCTCTCAAGCGCCGCCCGTGCTATATGACCCGCGTTCGTCCCCCGGGTCATCCCCGCAATCATGCCCCGCGCGTATTGGTCCCAGTGAGGCGCTCCCAATCCGGCAAACGCCGGCACCAGATAAACACCCCCGCAATCCGGCACGCTCGCCGCCAATGCCTCAATTTCGGCGGAACTTTTGATCAGTCCCAGACCGTCCCGCAACCATTGCACGACTGCGCCGCCGATAAACACGCTGCCCTCAAGAGCGTATTCCAACCGGCCTTCGGTCTTCCACGCTACCGTCGTGAGCAACTTATGGCGGGACAGCCCGGCATGATCGCCAATATTCATTAGCACAAAGCACCCGGTGCCGTAGGTGCATTTTGCCAGACCCGTTCCGAAACAATTCTGGCCGAACAGCGCCGCCTGCTGGTCGCCCGCCACACCGGCAAGCGGAACCGGCGCATCGAACAAACCCGGGGCCGTTTCGCCATGGACTTCACTCGATGAGCGTACCTCCGGCAGCAGTTCACGCGGAATATCCAGCAGCCGCAATAATTCCTCGTCCCACGTGCCCGTATGGATGTTAAACAGCATCGTTCGGGAAGCGTTGCCCGGATCGGTCACGTGCAGCCCTCCGCCGGTAAGTTTCCACAGCAGCCAACTGTCCACCGTCCCGAACGCCAGTTCCCCGCGCCGGGCGCGCTCCCGCGCGCCGGCTGCGTGATCCAACAGCCAGCGGATTTTACTCCCGGAAAAATAGGCGTCGCAGACCAGGCCGGTCTTGCGTTGAATTAACTCCTCGTGCCCGGCCCGCTTCAGATCATCACAGTAGCTCGCCGTCCGCCGGTCCTGCCAGACGATGGCGTTGTGAATCGGCTCGCCCGTCTTGCGGTCCCACACCATCGTCGTCTCCCGCTGGTTGGCGATGCCAATGGCGGCGAGATCGCCGGCCCGGATGCCGGCCTGGACCAACGCGAGACGGGCGACCTCGATCTGGCTTGACCAAATCTCGCGCGGATCGTGTTCGACCCACCCGGCTTGGGGAAAAATCTGTTGAAACTCCCGTTGCGCCGTGGCGCGAATCGCGCCGCCCTGGTCAAAGACAATGGCGCGGGAACTGGTGGTTCCTTGATCCAACGCTAAAATGAATGACTTTACCATGGACGGGCGCAGGGGTGAAACGCATGAATTCCTGCACGATTCATTTTGAAGCCTGGTTGCATTAATTCCCAGGATACCGCGGGAAATTTGGCCGGATTGCGCTCATATTGCGGTTCCAATGTTCGCAGGATAAATGAAGCCGTCAACCGTTGAGTGGGTCATCCGAGCGCGTTCCAACGCCAATTTATGAATGCCTCGGCAGGAATGGATTTCTGGAGAAAAGCAGCCGAACCGCCCCTTTTCGACAGGGGACCCGCGGAAGGTGAAGCTGGCGCTTCAACTGCGGGCGAAGACGACCGCGACCATCCGATGGATTGCGCAACGGCTGAAGATGGGGACTTCCACGCATCTCAACCATTTGCTATACTGGCATCGGCGTGAAACAAGACGATGAAAAATACTACAAAACTAGTATTACTCTGTTAAGTATTTGACGACCTATTACGGCTCGGCTATGTTTCGAGCATGAAATGGAACTCTGCACGTTGGCGGCGCAAGATGGCTGCGCTGCAAAAATTCCTCGCGCCCTTGGTGGCCGACCTTGGGCGAAGCGAG
>JASHVW010000058.1 GCA_030044395.1 Verrucomicrobiia bacterium | reverse complement strand
AGTGATGACCGTGTGCGCCATCTTGTTTGGCCTCATACCCATCATGTGGTCGCCTGTGACTGAATCCGGGGCGGATGTGATGAAGCGCATCGCCGCGCCGATGATTGGCGGGGCGATCACTACCGGCATTATCGGGCTTCTTTTGTATCCAGTGATTTTCGTTTTCTGGCGCAAACATTATTTAAAAGCAAAGTCTGTTTCCACGATGCTAACGTCACCGCCTTGCCAAACGCCGCCAGCGCCGGCTGAAATCACTCAAACTCCCCCCACGCGCCGTTCCTGGCATTGGGTAATCGTAATTCTCATAATCACAATCGGCCTGAGCGGATATTCCGTTTGGCAAAGAATCGGCCGTACGAATTCAGGCGGCGCTGTTTCTGGAAGGTCCTTTGCCACACAGAGAGTGAACGATTTGATAATCAGTTTCATCGCTCCGAATGACCAATTGCAAAGCTCGGTGAATGACTTTTTCATTGAGTTTAGCAATTCCGTCAGCGGCGAACTCGTGAATGCTGGAACGGTCAAATTTGATTTGAACATGAATATGCCCGGCATGGTGATGCACAGCAGCGCGACGATTGAGTCAACCGGCACACCCGGCCAGTATCGCGCGCAAATAAACCCAGGGATGGGTGGGGATTGGGTGGCAACGCTTCACTACGATGGGCCACATGGCAACGGCAGCACCAGTTTTTCCGTGAATATCAAACCGTAAGAGCACACTATTTATAAACGGCGTTAATGAAGATAAATTTCGTCACACAGCAACGGCGATGCGGGGTTGACGGAAACCCAAAACAATTTCACCTTGGAGAAAATATGGAAGAAGTATTATTGACCATAGTAATGCTGACTAGGCTGGCCGGAACACTTATGCTCGTTCTCGCGGATGACACAAACAGCCCAGCCTCTTCCTCGACAAATCCCCCGCGTCGGCTAGCCTTTCATCATGAAAGGTGAAGTGGTTTATCTCTACGCATTCGACGTGGCCAACGAAATTATCACGTCGCGAGTGCAGGAAATTCTTTCTGAAAAACCGTTTCCGTTTGAAATTAAAATGGACCGCACGCTCCCCAAGGACATGCCGCTCTACAAACCGCTCGCCATTGAACCGCATCCGCTCGAAATGAGGGTCCGCGGGGCGCCGATGCGCCTGCTCATCCGCATCTACAACGTCGGCGTCGTCACCGTCATGGCGCGCGTGTCGTTTGAAATTCAATCGCTCGCCGATTTGATGCCGTTTCATAACCCCAAACTGGACACCGGCGAGCCGTTGGATTCCTTTGCGCTGAAGTTTTGCGGCCAGGTTTCCGGCAGCTTGAAAGATTTGATGGTCGGGCAACAGGAATGTCCCACACCGGAAGCCTACACGGTTTTCTGCCTCACCGATTTGGCCGGCGCGAGCGACGTAAACGTCTGGCTGGCCGCGCACCGGCGCGACGTGGCCGGACTGCTCGCGGAGACCGCCCCGGAAGATTTGAGCGAGGCGCAAGTCGGCGAAGTGCTGCGCATCCAGCGCTCCTTTGAAAACACGGACCTGGCCGTGATTGATTGGGACGCCGCGCTCATCGCCGACCTGACCGGCTACGTGGATGATGTGCTCTATGCGCTCGAATTGGCCAATCTCCAACTCGAGGAATTTCGCGTGATGGACCGCCGCCTGGATTTGTATCTGGACCGCGCTTACGACGACCTGGAGCGGCGGCATCTGCCCATGTTTGGCGCGGCAAACAAGATGTTGCGGCAACTGCGCCGGTTCCGGGTGGACGTGGCCAAGCTGGCCGATGAAGTCACCCATATCACGAAGTTTTTCGGCGACTGGCACCTGGCCCGCGTTTATCTGGGCGCGCGCGACCGGTTTTACCTGGACCAATGGCGCGCCAGCGTCGAGCAGCGGCTCGCGCAATTGGACAAGCTCTACAGCGTCGTCCACACCGAAGTGAATGAATTGCGGATGCTGTGGCTGGAAATTATCATCGTCATCTTTTTCGCGGTGGACCTGGCGATATTGGTTTGGGTGCGGCGGCATTAAAACGGACAACTGGAGGATGAATTCGGGGATGGCGGGCGCAGATTCGGCTGTATTGGGGAATAGGGATTGATGACGCCACGGAAACAAAATACCCCGCCAGGCGAGCTTAAATTGACGTTTTACGATTCGCCGGCCGCTTTTTGACGGCGTTTTTTAGCGAATTAAGGAAATCGGCTTCGGCAATTTCCTCCAATTTAATTTCAACGAGCATGATCAATGGAATGCCATTAACCGTATGATTTTTAAGCTCGTTGCGCGAAATGCGTTTTGTCCGATCGTGGACAATCCTGATTTTTGAATCATAATATTGCTCCACGAAATAATTGGTGGGGTCTTCCATCACCAACGTAAACCATGTTGTCCCCTCATTGTCAGCCACCGAATCGAGATGAAACCTCTTGTCCACCTTATGATTCAACGCCTAATCTTGAATGATGTCAACCGCCTGATTTTCAGCGTCGCCCCGCGACGGGTCAAGCGCCTGGCGGATGTTTTACCTGTTATAAACGTCGAGGAATTGATGTTCATCATTCTCTGTGATCTGGCGCGCCCGGCACGCGGTCGAAAAACGCACCCGATCACCCGCGCGCTTTTTTCTTCTCAAACTTTTTCTTCTGGTCGTTCCACTCGACGTTGACCCGCAGGGTGGCAAAAAGCGATTTTGACAACAGCTCCAATGCGGATTTCATGGTCTCGACGTCAACAAACTCAAATCGGTGCTTTTTACCGTCGCGCATCTCAAAATTCCAGCGCCCGGCCTGTTTGCCATGCATGGCCCAAATAGATGCCGGTTCCACCGCGGCGTCCTTGATTTCCGGAGCATAGATTTTGAAACTCGATGCGTTCTGGCGGACCAGCGACTCGGGGTCCTGTCCCTCGACGGCCTGGAGCATCGTTTGCGTCTTGCGTTGCGCAAGTTTTTTGAGGGCCAAATCAACCAGTACGCCGAGGATGCCAAATTGGGCGGTAACGGCGCGCGTGACGGGACTGACGCCGCCGAGGTTGATGAAGTAGAGATCGCTTCCCCGGATGTAGATACGGTACATAATGTCCGAACGACTGGAAACGTAACGCGCATCGAATGAACCGTCGGATTGCATAAGCTTGCCGGGTTATTGGATAGCGAAAACGCTACCACTCGCGCCGGGCGGCTCCAAACAAAAAGTCCTGCCTGTCATCGTGGAGGATTTTTGTCGAATCGGCATCACGGAACCTTTAGCCTCGCGCGCATGGTACTGGTCACGGCGAACAAGGCGAAGAATTTATTGCATCTGATCTACAGCGGACGGGTGGGCCCGGAGGAATTGGCGCGCAATGAACCCGACCTCCAGGCGCTTGCGGCTGAACTGACACCCGGATTTCGCGTACTGGTTGATTTATCGAATCTGGATTCGATGGACCTGGATTGTCTGAAGGGACTTGGACGCCTGATGGAAATGGTTGACAAAAGCGGCGTGGGACTGATCGTGCGCGTGATTCCTGATCCATCGAAAGACATTGGGTTCAACATCCTGACCATTTTTCATTACCAGCATCATCCGCGAATCGCCACTGTCAAAAGCATGGCCGAAGCGGGGAAACGCCTGGGGCTATGAGAGGAACCGCAAGCCGATCAGGCCAGCGCGCGCTTAAGGGGTGAAATTGTTGCTTGCGATTGCGCCCCAAGCAGGTAAACCTGAGTTCCTGTTATAAATGAGTGACGTATGACAAATGACCTCGACCGCGCTAAACGGAGAAAGACAGAGTGCGATGAATGAAAATGAATAGAGATCAACTGGATAAGTTATTCGAGGCCATGGTGGCGGAGGCTGAAGTTTCGGATTTGGTTTTTGTGGCCGGCCGGCCCATGCAAATCGAAACCCAGGGCGAACTCAAGCCGTTTATCCGCGAACCCTACCCGCAGGAACTTACCAGCGACTACATCGAATCGCTGGCCAACGTCATGATTGACAACAACCAACGCCTGCTGGCGGATTTGAAGGAGTACGGCTCATGCGACTGCGGTTATACTCTGAAAAGCGCCTGCCGGTTTCGGGTCAATGTTTATTTCCAGAATGGAAATTATGCGATGGTGCTGCGGCATTTGAAGCCGTTGATTCCGACGTTTGAATCCCTGCATCTCCCGCCGCTTTTCAGTGAAATCATCAAGGAAAAGAATGGCATCATTTTTGTGACCGGCGGCACGGGCATGGGCAAGACAACCACGATGGCGGCCATGCTGAATGAGATCAACAAGAACCGTGAAATTCATATTCTGACGCTCGAGGACCCGATTGAATTTCTCTTTACGCCCATCAAAGCCACTTTCAGCCAGCGGGAGTTGGGACGCGATTTTTACACCTTTCAAAAAGGCATGCGCGCGGCGATGCGCCAGGCGCCCAAGATCATTTTCATTGGCGAAATCCGCGACCGGGAAACAATGGAAATTGTGCTGAACGCCGGTGAAACCGGCCATTTGGTGTTCAGCACGCTGCACACCACGAGCGCCGCGACGACGGTTAACCGCATCATCGGCATGTTCGGTTCCGACGAAGAAACGCAGGTGCGGGAACGGTTGGCCGGTTCGATGCGCTACATCATCAGCCTGCGCCTGGTTCCGGCGACCAGCGGCAGACGATTGTTGGTGACGGAAATGATGGGGAACAATCTGCGCACTCGTGAAGCCATCCTCCTGGGTGAAAACGAAGGCCGCCGCCTGGACGACATCATCGAAGCCGGCAGCGTCTTCGGCTGGCACAGTTTCGAGCAATCACTCTTCAAGGCTTATGAACAGGATTTGGTGACGGATGAAACGGTGATGCTCTACTGCACCAACAAATTAAAAATGGCCCAGCGGATTGACGCCCTGTCCCTTCAAAAACCCCGCATGAGCCACACCGGCGGCTCCCTCTTTGCCAGCCTGAAAATGGAGGAGGAAGAAAAGTCCCGCAGCAAGTCGAAAGCGTGAACGCCAGGCATTTCGGCGGTTGGATTTTTCACGTGTTGTTCCCGGTGGTTTTTTGGTGTAACCTTTCAGGCGAAAGTTCGTCAACAAGGATGATTATGAAAACAAATATATTATCAGCAGCAGTTGTGGTTTCGCTTCTAGGCGCGGCGGCCGGTTTGCAAGCCGGAACATCCCTGCAAATCGCGGGTGTCGCCGGATATTCGCAAAATCAATATGAACCGGTCGTCTTTAGCGACACGGCGGAGGCGGAGATGCTTCGCCGGTCCTATTGGATTCTGGCCTCGGCCGACAAGGATTACCGCGGCCACCGGGTCAAGGCCATGCGCCAGATCAAGACGGCGGCAGCTTTACTCGGCGTGGATTTGAACAGCGGCGATGACCGGGTCCGCGAAAAGCAGGTCTGGTCAGATGACCGGCTTCGCACCGCCGGTGATTTGCTCGGACATGTCCTCAATGCGGCGGAAGTCAAAGGACAGCCGCGCATCAGCCGGCATGTCAGCGACGCGATCGATGAAATCAATACCGCGCTGTCCATCCGCTAAAGCGGGTCCAGCCGGCGACGAAATTCCGCGCAAGCTTTGGCCGCGTCGGGCGCGTTGAGAATGGCCGACACCACGCAAACTCGTTTCGCGCCCGAGCCCAGAACGCCGCCAAGGTTGGACAGATTGATGCCGCCAATGGCGAACCAGACCACGGTCACGTTCGCCGCCGCCCAGCGGACATAATCAAGCGTGACGGGTGGGGCCGTCGGCTTCGTGCCCGTGGCAAAGACGGGGCCGACGGCCAGATAATCGGCCCCGGCGGCCAGGGCGCGTCGGCCCTGTGCGGGCGAATGGGTGCTCAGGCCAATGCGAAGTGCGGAGTGAGGAGCGAGGAGTGCGGAAACATTCCTTTCCCCGGCATCAAAAAAATCTTCCTGTCCCAGGTGGCAAAATTCCGCGCCGACGGCGGCGGCAATTTCCGCATAATCGTTGATCACCAGGCCCACGTTGGCGCGCCGGGTGATGGGAACGATCTTTTCCGCCATCGCGCGGATTTCCTCCGGCGATGATTTTTTGGCGCGGAGCTGAATCATATCGCTGCCCCCATCGCAAAGCTGCTGCGCCACCAACTCCGGAAGGCGACCATGCAAATAGGCTGAATCAACAAAGGTGTAAAGTTTGCAATCGGCCAATGGCTTCATCGTGTCCTGGCAAACATCATTTTCCAAAACGCCTCGGACTGAAAGAGGATTTTGCCGAACGGCATTCGAACGAGCGGTGAAAACAGGAGGTTTTGGAGCCAATTGGCCCAACGCAGCCGGCGGGAAAAGGTGTCGTCACACGAGCGCGCGATTGTTTGGCGCGCGCAGCTCCAGGAAATTTCACGGTGACTGTAGGCGGCGAGCGGTTCGGCGGCCATTTGCGCCGATTCAAAGGCCAGCGACATGCCGTTCCCGGTCACCGGTGGGATCATCGTCAGCGCGTCGCCAATGCTGAGTTCCGACTCTTGAGATGCCCGGCGAGGCCGGAGCGAAAGGCCGGCGACGGAACAAAATGAATTCTCGTCAATGTCCGCTCCGGCGAGTTGCTCATGCAAAAGAGTTCCGGGTTTCCCGCGCAGCCAATCCAAACGGTTTTGGGCCAAATCACGTTCGCCGTTGCGGCGGAACAGTCCGCAAATGTTCACCTCTTCGCCGGCAAGCCTGCAGAGGCCGACGTAACCGTTTTCGAAAACATGCATCTCCAGATCGGCCTTGAGCGGAACGTGCTTCGCGTGGGCCTTCAATCCAAACCAGCGCCAGCCGTTTTCGACGGGCTGCAATTGCCGCCCGTTCGCGCGAACCGAACCTTCGGCCACATCACCGCGCCACCGCTTCCCGCAGCGCAGATCGCCGCCAAGGATTTGGAATTCGTCGGCCAGCAATTTATCCATGACCCACCGCGAGAGACACAGCGCGCTTGACGGCAGACGATGCACCGGAGACGGGGATTTTTCGGAAACGAAAACGGCTGAATGGGCTTCCCGGGCCCCGGCGTCCAGAAATTTCCGCTTTAATCCCAGCTCCTGAAGGACGGCCAATCCGCCGCCGCTGATAAATTCCCCGCAAACACGATGACGCGGATAATGACCCGCTTCAAAAATGACCGTTGGAACGCCCGCCCGGCGCAGGGCGATTCCCAGTGTCAGCCCGGCCAGCCCTCCGCCAATGATCTGAATGGGCTTGGCCCTTGCGGAGCGCGGCTCTGTGAGCCGCAGCAACTTCCGACTCTTTCCGGCGCCATCGGTTCTTTCAAACGTCTTTGGCTTGAAGAACGCGCTGCGGTCCACAGAGCCGCGCTCCGGTTCAAGGGCACGAGGCGCGATCAAAGTTCGGAGCGGTTTCTCCATGTCAGGTTCTTTTGGCGATGAACAAATGGCTGAAGAGGCCGGCGCGGCGTTCGGTCAGCTGCCAGTTTGTTTTATCCGGCCAAAGCTCCGAAATCTCCCGGCGAACAAATCCGGCGCGGATGCTCGCCTCCGCGTCGTGAATCGTCACCCGCGAGCAGCCGACGATCAATGTCGTCAGCGCGCAGGGAAACGGAAAATAAAACCGGTGCGGTTCCAGTGCGATGAACAGTTTGGCGTTGTGGGAGATTTTATCAAGCAATCGGGCGAGCCGGACATCGTCAAAATGGTGGATGAATAGATTCGCAATGATGATTTCCGCCGGGTCGTTCCAGTCAAAAACGTCGGCAACGATCGCCTCGGCCCGCCAGGCGATCTTTGAAAGTCCGGCGAGCGCTTCCGTGGAGACGGCATTTTGCTGGTCCAGCAGGACGGCGTGGACGTTTCGCCAGGCCAGCTTCTCAGCAACGCAACAAAGAAAATGCCCGTCGCCGGCTCCCAGTTCGGCGATTTGTTCCGGTTGTCCCCGGATATTTTCCCGGAGCGCCCTGGCCATGATGGCATGGTTGCCCATGAACCAATTGACCCGGCGCAAGTCGCGGCGCGAACGGGCCGCGCGCGGATCGTCCGGCGGCAGCTTGTCGAGAATTTCCGGTTCAACAATGCGGCTCGTGGCATGCATCCTTGTATCGTGCTATTTGACCGCGTGCGGCGCGCCGTGGCAACTAAAACCTGCGCCATGCGAACGGGTTCCCGCCTCCGGCCTGCTCCCCCCTTTTGCTATTGCTCCGTTGCCCTGCGGCGGGCAGCTTGAGAAGATTCGACAGCATAAAAGCCTTATGCCATTCCGCGACGCCATCATTGAAGACCTCCCGGCCATCGTGGCCATCTACAATTCCACCGTGCCCAGCCGGATGGTCACCGCTGATACGGAACCCGTTTCGGTGGCCAGCCGGGAAAAATGGTTTGCCGACCATTCTCCCAACCGTCGCCCGCTCTGGGTGGCGGAAGAAAACGGCCGGATCGCGGGTTGGTTGAGCTATTCGTCCTTTTATGGCCGTCCGGCTTACGACCGCACTTGCGAGGTGAGCCTTTATATTACGCCAGAAAATCGGCGGCAGGGTATCGGCAAGGAGTTGTTGCGCCGCTGCATCGAACACGCGCCGCGTATTGGGGTGGCAACATTGTTGGGATTCATTTTCGCTCATAATGAGCCAAGCTTGCGACTCTTCGCAAACCTCGGATTCCAGAG
>JASHVW010000057.1 GCA_030044395.1 Verrucomicrobiia bacterium | reverse complement strand
TGGTGACGGGCGCCGACCACACCGCGCTGCTGCAAGGGGCGCTGAACAATTACCTGGACGTTTATGAGACGGCGTTCGGGAAGAATTTAAGCGATAATGAAACCGCCGACCCATTTTGGATCAAGGAAGCTTTTTTGCAGGCGTTGCCCCTGATCAAGACGCTGGGCGCAGGTGATCAAAACAAATACATTGACCAGATGGAGCAACTGCTGCCGCAATTGAAAGATTCGCTTGAAAAAATCCGCGCGTCGCTTCCGCCGGAAAAAAGTCAGGGCGGCATTTGACACATGCGCCGCGGCGGTTTAGTTTCGGGTGGAACATGAGCACGAGTGTGATGAGTGAGACGACGGTGAGGCTAACGGGAAACGCTGTGACCGAGGTCAAATCGCTTCTTTCCAAGGCGGAGAACGCCGGAAAGAACCTGCGGCTGTATATTGAGGAGGGGGGCTGCTCGGGAATGCAATATGGCATGGTGTTCGATGAAAAACGCGAGGGGGATTTGATTTCCGAAGAAAGCGGGGTCAGCGTTTTGGTGGACCCGATCAGCGCGAATTATTTACGCGGTTGCACGGTGGATTTCAACGATTCATTGACGGCCGGGGGATTTAGAATTTCCAATCCGAACGCCAAACACAGTTGCGGGTGCGGAAAATCATTTGAGGCTTGAGCAAAATTGATCGCCTTGCCCGAGCCTAATAACGCCGTTCCGTGAGATGCGGAACGGCTTTTTTTTCGGCGTTTCCTGCTGCCTGCGATGATGATTTCGCGGGGAGAGGGGGACAACTCAAATCCATCCCTTGCGCACCAGCCAGACTTTGATCAATTGGGTGAGCGCCAGGTAGCAAACCAGCGTTCCGGCGAGAATGGGCCAGAATTGCCAGGGCAACGGCACGAACCCCAAGGGGGCGGCCAGGGGTGAAAACGGCAGGACGGCGCTGATGCCCATGATGACCAGCGTGGTCATGGTCAATTGCCAGCTCGCCCGGGATTGAATGAACGGCACCAGGCTGGTGCGGATGACGTGAATGATGAGCGTCTGCGTCATCAGCGATTCGACGAACCAGGCGGTGTTGAACAACGCAGCAGCATAGGTCTGATTCGGGTCGCCGTTTGTGTGGGCGAATCGCGCCGCCAAATCCGGCGATGGCGCCAGGCCCAGATGATTGCACCTGAAATAAAACCACATAAAACAAAACGTCGTGTAATCGAAAATCGAGCTGATCGGCCCGATGAACAGAATAAACTTGGTGAGCTCGCCCATGTGCCAGGGCCGCGGTTTGGCGGTGTATTGCTCGCCGACGTTGTCGGTGGGGATGGGGACTTGCGAGAAATCGTAGAGCAAATTGTTGGTGAGGATCTGGATGGGCTGCATCGGCAAAAAAGGGAACCAGGCGCTGGCGCCCAACATGCTGAACATGTTTCCGAAATTTGAACTGGCGCCCATGCGGATGTATTTCATGATATTCGCGAAAATTTTCCGCCCTTCGATGACGCCCTCCTCGAGCACCATGAGGTTTTTTTCGAGGAGAATCATGTCGGCGGATTCCTTGGCGATGTCCACGGCGTTGTCCACGGAGATGCCGACGTCGGCGGCGCGCAAGGCCGGGGCGTCGTTGATGCCATCGCCCATGAAGCCGACGACGTGTTTCTTTTTTTGGAGGGCCTGGACGACGCGTTTTTTGTGCGCGGGCGACAGCCGGGCATAAACATCCACGCGGTCAATGACGTCCGCCAATTCCTCGTCGGACATTCTTTCGACATCGTTGCCGAGAACGACCCGGTCGGCGTGGATGCCGACTTCGTTGCAGACTTTGCGGGTGACCAGATCGTTGTCGCCGGTGAGGACTTTGACCGCGACGCCGTGCTGGCGGAGAGCCTCGATGGCTTTGGCGGCGGTGTCCTTGGGCGGATCGAGGAAGGCGAGGTAACCGGTCAGACACAAATCGCATTCATCGGCCTTGGTGAAGGTGTTTTGTTCACCAAGTTTTTTGGTGGCGACGGCGAGAACACGGAATCCGTCCTCGCTCAAGGAGTTGACCTGCTCGATCAAATTGCCGACGAGGATCGGCTCCATGGGAAAAATTTCTCCGTCGCTCTCGAACTCGGTGCATCTCGCAAAGACGGCTTCGGGCGCGCCTTTGGTCAGGAGCTGGCGCTCGCCGTTCGGTCCTTGCACGGCCACGGACATCATGCGGCGCGAGAAGTCGAAGGGGATTTCGTCCACCTTGTTGTATTTTTCGACGCTCAACTCCCGATGCAGCTCGGTATATTTCAGCACGGCGCGATCGAGGACATTTTTCAGTCCGGTTTGAAAATGGCTGATGAGAAAGGCGTCGCGCAGGACCTCCTCGCTTTCGTTTTTAAAGACGTCGCAGTGGATTTCGAGGATGACGTGGTCAATGGTCAGCGTGCCGGTTTTGTCTGTGCACAGGACGTTCATGGCGCCGAAGTTCTGGATGGAGTTCAATCGTTTGACGATGACCTTTTTCTTCGACATGGCGATGGCGCCCTTGGAAAGGCAGACGGAGACGATCATCGGCAGCATTTCGGGCGTGAGTCCGACGGCGATGACGAGCGCAAAAAGGAAGGTGTCCTTGCCCCAACTGTGTTTGGTAAATCCGTTGATGAGAAAGACGGCGGGCGCCATGACGGCCATGAAGGAGATCATCAGCCAGACAAACCGCCGAACGCCCCGGTCGAAGGCGGTTTCGACCTGTTGAGTGGCGAGGGTGCTGGCCATTTTGCCGAAATAGGTCTGGGGGCCGGTGGCGACGATGACGGCGGTGGCCGAACCGCTTTCGACGCTGGTGCCGAGGAAACAGAGGTTGGAGTGCTCGATCGGCTGGATGTTGGGACGGGGATCGGGCGCGTCGCTCTTTTCGACCGGCAGGGACTCACCGGTGAGGGTGGCCTGGATGATGAACAGGTCCTTGGCCGAAAGGAGGCGGACATCCCCGGGAATCATGTCGCCGGCGGACAATCTCACGATGTCGCCCGGCACGAGTAGTTGCAGCGGAATTTCCCTTGCCTGGCCGTCGCGGACGACCGTGGCGGTGACCTTGATCATGGCCTTGAGCTTGGCCGCCGCGTTGTCGGCGCGCGTCTCCTGAACCAGCCGCAGCAGAACCGCCAGCAGAATCATGAGAATCATGACGCAGCCGCCGATGTAATCGCTGGTCCCGCCGGCCGTGGCGAATGTCACGGTGGCGATGACGGCCAGCAAGATGACGAGGGGATTGCGAACGGCCACCCACAGGCGCCACAACCAGCCGCGCTTTTTCTCCTGGGCGACTTCGTTGGGGCCGAAGACTTCGAGGCGCTCGGCGGCCTCCTCCTCCTTCAAACCGTTCGGCGACGCATTGAGCCGCTGCAAAACTTCGGCAACGTCATGGGTGGCGGCATCGCGCACCAGATCGGCGGCTCGCTGGCCATTGGGTTTGGAGGAAGGGGGCATAAATTCAAGCGATATACCGTTCCAACATCATCAATAAAGAACGAAGGTGCTGGTGGCCTTCGGATTTGCGCGCCGAGTGCTCGATGAATTCATGCAAATGAGACCCGATGACCTCCTCGCTGAACGACTTCAAGGCGCCGCGCACGGAAACGACCTGCATCAGGACGTCCGAGGAGTCGGCGTTGGACTCGACCATTTTTTCGATCCCTTCGATCTGGCCCTTGATCCTGCGCAACCGGACGACGAGGGCGCGTTTTTCGAGACCGGGACGGACATGTTTGGCTTTCATAAGACTATTCTCAACATTTTGCCTGAGGCGCGCCAATAAAAAAGCGCGCTTGACGCTGTATAGGGGATAGGGGTATATGGCAGGATGGTTTTTGTCAACAACAAGGCGCTGACAAAATTCCGCCGGCCGTTCAGGCGATGTCCGGGGGCGGGCCTGTTGACGTTCTGTTCAACGGCGTGGTCTGTCGCCGCGGCGGATGTTTCCACCAATTCCGTCCCGAGTGCGGTTGTTCCGGCCGCGAACGCAACCAATCCGCCGCTTGAAAGATCGTCTGAAAGCCAGGAAGAGAACTGGAACTGGCACGTGCAGAACACCGACATTGTCCAGGGTTATCCGGCCTTTCCCGCGCAGTATTCCGGGCCGAACAGCCTGCCCACTGGCGGCGAGG
>JASHVW010000056.1 GCA_030044395.1 Verrucomicrobiia bacterium | reverse complement strand
GCTTTGACCGTGATCACCAGTTGCCGCGCGTTTGAAAAATTCTGCTGATAAATTTTGAGCCCCTGCACCGCGGTGTTGTTCCCCGGCAGCAAATCGAGAACTTCGACGTCAAAATGCAGCCTGGCAATCCCGGAAATGACAGGAATGAGGAAAAGGAGCCACCACCAACGAAACCATTGGCGTATCATTGGAAAAATTCGCCCTCCAGCTTTTCGCCGGTGTGCGAGTTGTCAAATTGCCATCCATTGGCCGAGCTTTGAAAATGCCAGTCGGCTTGTAATGGCGCGCCGGAAAAAGCGCGCGGCAGTTGAAACCAGACGAAGCGGTCCGGGGGCGCGCCGCTGCCGCGCCACGAATACTGGTCGTTGCCAAACTCAAGCTGCCAGTGTCCGGCGGCAATTTGCGCAACGGCCAGGGTCAAGGGCGTTTTTGTAAACTGAACGAAACAATCGCCGTCGGTATTGGTGGCCACGATCAGGTCCCCGGCAATTTCCGGACGGCTTGCAGTGGCCTTCCACACTGCCTGCCCCTCCTGCACCGTCCATCCCGGCGCCGACAGGTTCGCCGGTGCCAGCGGTGGCGTCACGCAACCGCCCGTGATCACCGCGAATAACAAAACCAGGATGGAGAATGCAAAATTGAAGTCCTCCGGGCGGCTGTCAGGGCCCACCCCGTCTCTCTCCCTTCCACAAAGCGAAGGAGAGTTTCCCTCGCCCGCGGGAGCGGGAAAGGGTGGTTCCGCAGCGGGACTGGGTGAGGGATGTGGGGAAAAACCATTCCCATACAGCCGGAGAGCGGAGGCGATTTTTAAAAAACTCTTCATCTCAAAGTTATTCTTCTTGATCCATCCGCGTTTCCCTTCGTCATTACGGTTTAAAAATTAGCCATTCGGCCCGCAATCGCCAATCGCCATTTCTTAATCCTTCATCCTGCATTCTTCATTTGACTTGTACCGCCTCACCTTTCGGGGTACCCGCCGCTCAAACGAAATCCGCGGCACGATCGGCCAGTATTTCTGCAATTTGACCAGCAGCCAGAAATATCTGAGCCGCCACCGCAATCCCCACGTCCCTTCAACTTCACCCGCAAGGACCGCGATGACTGCCGACGCGAGTTTGCAATGGTTGCTCGGCCGTAGAAACAGCTCCATGAACGGCGTCGTGTAATAATTCTTCACGACGTTCCAGTAAAAATGGATCCCCTTGCGAACGCGCCTGTCGTATTGGGCCAGCAGCCGATTATCCGTCCGCCCGCCCGCAAGACATTTTTCAACAATTTCCGCCGCCAGACGGCCCGACCACATCGCGAGAAAAACACCAGCCGAGAAAATTGGGTCCATGAAGCCCGCGGCGTCACCCACTCGGAGCAGGCGGTTCCCGACAAAACTCCGGTTATAGTAGCTGAAATCCGTCGTCGTCTGCATCTCATTGAGCCGGCGCGCGTCTTTCATCCGCTCCTTGATGGCCGGCGAAGCGTCTGTCCAGCGCCGAAAAATCTCCTCGGGCGTCCCCTGGGATTGCATGAACTCCTCCTTGTCAATAACCAAGCCTACGCTCGTCTTCCTTTCATCCAGTGGAATCACCCAAAACCATTTGTTCTCAAGACGGATAATGATCGTGTCCGTCCCCTCTTCGCCTGAGTCCAGCCCCACATTTTCAAACTGTGCGAATATCGCGAGCTTCTTCCACGTGGGATGCATTTCACGGAGGTTTTCCTGGTTCCCCGTCAAGTTGCCGCGCCCGCTCGCATCAATCAAATACGCCGCCCGAAATTGATGCATGGATCCATCCGGGCCTCGGGCCTCCAAGCTCACACCCTCGCAATCGCCCGCGGTTTTTGTTACCGTCCAACCCTCCCGTATGTCCGCCCCCGACTCGCGCGCATGCTGCAGCAGGATGTGATCGAATTTCGCGCGTTCCACCTGGATCGCTTCAGGTTCCTTGTTGAATTCGCCGTCGCGAAAGGCAAATCGGGTACCGACCGAGGAATTTCCCAGCTCAAATTGGGCGCCATATTTTCGCGGAAAATTGGCTGCCTGCAATTTCGGGAGCACGCCCATGTCCCGAAAGATCGTCATGTTGCAGGGCAACAGCGATTCGCCGATATGAAAGCGCGGAAAAACCTCCTTTTCGAGGACGAGAACCTTTTTCCCGGCCTTTGCCAGAAATGTTGATGCACTGCTACCTCCTGGACCGCAGCCAACAACTACGGCGTCATACATTTTGGCATCCACAGCTTGGAAGATATTGAAAAGACCGCAAAACGCAAGGAAAAGGAGACGGGCGGTCATGCATCGGAGCGCCAATACTCAATCTCTCCGATCGCCCCTGCTAACACTTGCGTCTTGGACTGCACCGGCCCTCTCACGGGGCAGCATGGGGCTCCAGCGCGACTCGCGGCGGCCTTGGAAAGCCGACCCGTTCCTGCACCAATTCATTTCCGTTTGTATGATTCATGTATTGGCTGGCATGGGAGGCTCAATATTTACAGCAATCGTACTGGGAAAAACCGCTCAGCCCTCTCCCACCGCCATGCTTCTCACTAGGCCGCATTAAACCCGCAGATAAACATAAATGGCGAAGCCCACGGCGGCGACGCCGGCGGCGGCCGCGAGTGTCCAGAGAAAATTGCGCTTCCTCGCCGCCATTGCGAAGGTGGAAACGATAACGCCGGCCTGCGCG
>JASHVW010000007.1 GCA_030044395.1 Verrucomicrobiia bacterium | reverse complement strand
GGGTCCCAAAAAATGGTCAGTTTCTCAAACAAGGCCGGGTCACCGGATTCGGTGGCATCACCCACTTCCATACCATTGTAAAGCACCGGCACGCCGTCGAGTGTGAACATCAGTGCCGAAGCCGCCAATGCGCCGTAAATTCCATAACGCGCCACCGCGCGCGCTTCATCATGGTCGTCGGAAACCCGCATATGAAGGGCACCCCTGGGAAATTGCGCCTGGTCATCCTCCCAGGTCCGCTCGATCTCCGAGGCCGCCGCGCCATCAATCAACACCTCGTTCATCGTGGCGAGCAACGGCCAATCGTAGTCAATATCGAACGCATTGGTCAGCAATTCCGGCTTGCTCGCCTCGGCCAGCATCATCATATCGGGCTTGATCTGCTCCAGCGCGGCCCGCGCCTGGTCCCAGAAATCTATCGGCACCATGGAGGCCACATCACAGCGGAAGCCGTCAATGTCGCAAGTCTTCACCCAGTATTCCATCATCGCAATCATGTACGCCCGCAATTGCGGATTCGAGTAATCCAAGGCGGCTACGTCGCTCCAGTCTGAGACCGGAGGCATGACCTTTCCGCCGCCGTCCCGCTTGTAAAAATCGAGGTTGGTCATCATTACACTGTCCCAGGAAGTGTGGTCGGCCACCAAATCCATGATGACTTTCATACCCCGTCGGTGGGCCTGAACCACCAGGTTTTTAAAATCATCCAGCGTCCCGTAATCGGGATCGACGGCGTAATAATCGCGGATGGAATAAGGGCTGCCCAAGTCGCCTTTGCGCCCCTTTTCGCCGATGGGCTGAATGGGCATGATCCACAGGATGTTCACCCCCAGCGCCTTCAAATCATCCAGTCGCGCGGTGACGCCGTCGAGATTTCCCGCCGCGGAAAAATCGCGCGGGAAAATCTCGTAGATGGCGCCGTTGCGCAGCCACGCTGGCGACGTGCGCGCTGGAATGCCGAAAGTATCCGCGTCTGCCTTGACTCCCGGCAGATAAAGGGCCAGAGCGGCAATGGACAAAAGAACTCTATTCGTTAGTTGGCAAAAATTAATCATATCAAACATCCACCTGATTTTGCGAACCGCTCAAAGACCCGTCGGCGGACAATATTTTAAGAAGACGGCGGCAAAAATGAATCAATGCAGAGGCGTATGCTGCGAAAACCACAATAAATCGTTCATGCTCAATTGGTCGCCGCTGACATTAACATTCTGCACGTAAGCTATATACTTGACCGGCGGTGTATCGAGTGTGCCTTTCCAGACATGGATGGCTGCATGTCCGTCGGCAAAGACCATTCCGGCTCCCTTGTCATGCATACTCCCGGGCAATTCGGTAAAGGCGGTGGAGGTCCCTCCATTATTTGCCAATGGATCATCATAGAGCGTCGCGTCGTCGTCGCTGTCAGGATGCTCATCCGTAACCACCCAGCAATCTGCAGGACTGGGATAGTGGAGGTCGGAAATCTTTTTCACATTATAAAACTTGAGCCAATCACCGGTATGACCGCCGTAGGGCTGGCCCGTCGCCGAGTCAACGCCAAACCATTTTACTCCATCGCCAAACGCTCCATTCATCGAGCACGTCCGCAAACGATGCTTCCATCCTTTCGGGATCTGGGCGCCGGAGACAAAATCGTCCGCCGGGCAGACAAAAATTTTGGTTTCCTCGGCAACATAAGGTCCCATGAGCGCAATGCCCTCTGACGGATTATTCACAGTGAGCCATATCGTGTTGGTGTTGTCCTGACTGGTGCTCCAATCCATAACCACGCCATAGGGGCAAATCCAATTGTCTGGCGACGGTGGGTTGTCATTCCGGTCGGAATTGGTCACCAGCTTATCGCCATTGTCGTTCGCATACTCATACCAGGCAAGCCCCATTTGCTTATAGTTGCCCATACACTGAACACTCAGTGCCCGGATTTTCGCCGCCTGCAGCGCCGGAAGGAGCATCGCAGCCAGGATGGCGATAATGGCGATGACCACCAACAACTCGATCAAAGTAAAACCGCCCTTCCAAAACTTCGTGTTGCCAATTAATCTCATTTTATCTTTTTTGTCCGCCCGGCCGCACATCCAGCCGGGCGGACCAGTGGGTGCGCTGTTATTGCTGGATCAAACGGAAATACAGGCTCCCGCCCACCGTAGGCCAGTTGGTAACACTGATCAAGCCATTCGTCGAATTTATTCCCGCAGACCAGACAGTGCCGGCCGTTTGCGCCTGGTCGGTCCAGGAATTGCCGGTTAAACTGTTTGCCGTTTGCACCTGCACATTCGGAGCGCCCAGCCATGATAGTTGAACGGTCCCGCCGGTCCCCGGTTTGGCCGACAACTCTCCGAAGGAAGGCTCATTATATTGGTTGCCGAAAGTGTCCATCGGGAAGCTATAAGAGCCCGTGGCCGTCGAGCGGATGTAACGCTCATGATTATCGCCGCTGGCCGCCTCATTGTCCTCACCATCTATGCCGTACTTATAAGTCATCGGGATTGAACCACCCTTCGGAACCAGGAATTGGCCGGAATAGATTTCAGTGCCGGGAACATTGGTCAATTGATAGGGCGCAAGGTCAATGGGATCCCAATTAGGCCAATCAATCCAGGCGCCATTGACATAGACCGTGTCGCCCGCGCCAAATGGCGTGCCAGTCGAATACTCCACCGCATTGGACATATCCACCGAAAACGTGACCAAAATATTGGTGACCAAAAGGTCATCAATACTCAGATCGCTGAAATAGACGGTCGGCACCGACACAACGCTCTCCAACGGCACGGTGATGGAACGATTATTGCCGCCAGTTGATGTCGGGTCCTCATAGACGGTCCCCGAGCTGCCCTCATATGTGAACTTATATTGCTGCGAGGCGCCCTCGCCGAGCGTATAGGTGACATAATAGATGTTGGTATTGCTGGCACTGGGATTATTGGTCATGGTGTTGACGGTATCATTGTTCCAATCGCCATTGATACCCTGGCAGAATACTCCGTCGCTGGGGACCCAGTCGCCATAATAAAGTTGCGCCGACATATCCACGGAAAAAGTGACCTGCGCCAGCGGCGAAAAAGGACTGTCGTCAAAGAACACGACCGGAAGGGTCTCCTGGGGAGGCGTGGATATAAAAAACCGGTTGCCGCTGTCCAAGTTGTTGGGTGAGGATTCGTAATTGCCGTTTTCGACGAACTTATAAAGCACCGTGCAGTTTGGCGAATAGGCGATGGGCACTGTTCCTGTCCAAACATTGGAGGTGACCAGCCCATATTGGTTGGTTTCCAGAATGGTCGGGGTCCACGTCAGCGGATTGACGCCACTCCAACCATTGAAATAGCCGTTCACTGTCACCGTGCCGGTGCTGTTCGTGAACAGTCCCAAATTAATCCATTGAGACATGTCCACCTGGAATGTTACTTCATTGGTGACTGGCCCTCCATTATCAGAGTAAAAGGGCGTGGGGATGACCAAGCTCGCGCCGACCGTGGTCGGGAGAAACGCGGCGCGGTTGCCATAACCAGCCTCGAGGTTTTCGTAAGTGCCATCAAGTTGAAATTTGTATTGCACGTAGGTACCGTTGGTGTCAGCCGTGTCATTGACCGTGTTGGTGTAAATAATCTCAGGCAGTTTGCTGACATCCTGGGACATGCTTGCTCCCCCACTCCAGCCGTCGAAGGTTCCAATAACGTCCACGGTGTCTACGCCCGGAGTAAAGGTTCCGGCTGCATAATTCGTCGTCATATCCACGCTGAATGTGACGAAGGTGCTCTGTGCCTGAACCGCGAGCGCGCCGCCAAAGCACAATAATGCACAGGACAGGAGCGCTCGAAAATGCTGAAACGATGAGTCGATTTTCATAGTTAATTGATCAAGTTGTTGTTGAGGAACCTTAGTAAGCTACTTCAACAGTGGTCGCATTTATATCGCATGTTTGTGCGGAACACCGCATGTTTGTGCGGTGAGTTTGGAAGATTGGCGGTGGCAAATCTTCCCCATGAGCCAAAAATCGCTTGTTATTGTCCTGCAGGGACTTATGAATTCTTTGGCCGAGCTTCATTGCGCGAACTTTTTAGGAGAAACTGTGCCGGGACGAATCGGATATTTTAAAAAAGCCTGTCGAGCGGGCTGCTTTCTTTGGATGGATGCCAATGAGTTGCCGCATTTGGGGGGCGCGTTAACTGCAGGGGGTCCTTCCCCATCAGCCGCAACATCCAACCCATCGGCGTCAGGATGAATATGAAAAACGCGGTCAACAGCACTCGCCCAAGAACCCTGCTGATGATAAATCCCAGCCGCATGGATATGAGATGATAGCCGCGAAACCATCGCGGCCTCAAAATGGCGACGAGGGCGGTTGCCGCCAGCGCCCCCATAACCACAAGCCATGCGTTTTGCGGCAAGTGTTTCCTCCACTGCAGGAGCGAACTGATGAGCGCCAGCCCAAGAATCAGCAACAACGCCGATTTGCGCCATTCCTTCGGTTCATCCTTGAGGTTAAGCTTCATTTCTAATCCAGTTGAGGCGCGACCCGGCGCACGAGGTTTATTTTCGGCTGGGCGGTGCGTTCGATGACAAAGCTGCCGAGGAACAGGAAATCCATCTCTGTGTTCATAAAACAGCGATAAGCATCATCCGGCGTGCAGACAATCGGCTCGCCGCGCACATTGAACGAGGTGTTCACCAGGACGCCGCACCCTGTTGCCCGGTCAAACCGCGCCAGCAAATCGTAAAGGAGCGGGTTGCTTTCGGATGTCACCGTTTGAATTCTTGCCGAATAATCCACGTGCGTCACCGCCGGCAGCACTGAGCGCCCGGCCTTCAATAAATCAATCCCGCTCACGCCATCCGGCAACGGCTTGCGCAATTCCTTTTTGACCGGCGCCACCAGCAACATGTAAGGAGACTCGGCGTCCAACTCAAAATAATCCGCCGCCCGCTCGCGGCGGACAATCGGGGCGAATGGCCGGAAGGATTCGCGGAACTTTATCTTCAGGTTCATAACCGATTGCATCGTCGGCGAGCGCGCATCGCCGAGGATTGAGCGACTGCCCAGCGCTCGCGGGCCAAATTCCATCCGGCCCTGAAACCAGCCCACCACTTTCTCCGATTTTAGGAGGTTCACGGCAAAATCCAGCAACTCGGATTTTTCCATCTTTTGATACACCGCGCCGTTGGATTTCAAGACGGCTTCAATTTCGCCATCCGAAAATTCCGGGCCAAGCAGGGAGGATTGCATCGCGTCCGGCAATTCGGGCCGACGGGCCGGAGCGTCCGGATGCAAATACCATGCGGCGAGCGCCGCGCCGAGGGCGCCGCCGGCGTCGCCCGCCGCTGGCTGGATCCACATCCGTTCGAAGACCTTTTCGCGCAATATCAAGCCGTTGGCGACACAATTGAGGGCCACACCCCCCGCCAGGCACAAGCTTTTTTGGCCGGTTGCTTCGCGGACGTGTCGCGCAAGCTTGAGCATGATCTCTTCAGTGACAGTCTGGATGGAGCGCGCCACATCCATGTGCCGCCGCTCGAGTTTTTCCTCCGGCCGGCGCGGCGGTCCGCCGAACAACCCGAAAAATTTTTCATTGGTCATCGTCGTGCCGCGCAGAAAATTGAAATAGTCCGGGTTCAGCCAAAAGGAGCCGTCCGCCTTCACGTCAATCAACTCGCGGCGGATGGCGTCGGCAAAGGCGGGTTCGCCGTAGGGCGCCAGGCCCATCAGCTTGTATTCACCGGAGTTGATTTTGAAACCACAGTAATCGGTGAATGCGGAATACAGCAAACCAAGAGAGTGGGGAAAACGGATTTCCTTGAGCAAACGGGTTTCATTGCCGCGTCCAAAGCCGAGCGTTGTCGTCGCCCATTCTCCGACGCCGTCAATGGTCAGGATGGCCGCCTCTTCAAATGGCGACGGATAGAATGCGCTGGCGGCGTGCGATTGGTGGTGGCCGGTGAACAGAATGTCGCATTCGGGCTGCAGTTGCGGCAGTTCGCCGCGGACGGTCTTGCGCAGATCCAGCTTTCCTCCGAGCCAATTTGAAAGCGTTGTCGGAAACGTTTTCAAACCACCGGGCGCGACGGCCAGGTAAGTTTCCAGCAATCGAGTGAATTTCAACGCCGGCTTGTCGTAAAATACCACGGCGTTCAGGCCCGCTTCGTCCAACCCTCCCTGACGGAGGCAAAATCGAATGGCGTTAGCCGGAAAATCCGCATCGTTCTTTTTACGGGTGAAACGCTCCTCCTGCGCGGCCGCAATGATCTTTCCACCCACCACCAGGGCGGCCGCGGCATCATGGTAAAATGCGGAAAGCCCCAGAATTTTTTGCGGTGGCGGCATTTCACAGGAACGGATACAGCGCCCAAACAATGCCGGAGCCCGCGGTGAAGACCAGGATGAGGCCCAGCGCCAGAAGCACGACGATGAGCGGAATCAGCCACCATTTTTTTTCCTGGCGGGAAAATTTCAAAAATTCTTTGAGCAATGACCACATAAATGAACGGGTTAACGCCTGTTTTGCTTTAAAAACTGGATTTTGGCAAGGCTATCCTGCGCATTCTTATAGTCCGGCTCCAGCCGCAGCGTCTCTTCAAACTCCCGCTCCGCGTCGTCCAGCCGCCCCAGTTTCGCCAGCACTATTCCATAATTGAAATGCGCGCGCGAATAACCGGGGTTCAATCGCGCCGCCGCGGCGAATTCCGGCAGCGCCTCATTATCCAGGCCCGCGGCATCCAATTCGCCGCCGAGCGCATAGTGCGGCTCCCAATCCGCCGGATTTAATTTTATTGCCTGACGATAGTCTGCCGTGGCCGCCGCGTGCTCGCCAAGCAACGCCTGGACTTTGCCGCTGCGAAAGATCGCCTCCTCGTCGTCCGGCTGTTGCCTGATGGCGACGGCATAAGCGGCCATCGCGTCGGGGTATCTTCCCTGCGCCGCCAGCACATTGCCCAACTCGAACCAGCCTTGTGTCAGGCTTGGGTGGATCTTTACGGCAGTGCGCAGATCAGTTTCGGCTTCAGTCTCGCGCCCAAGCGTGTTGAGGAACCGGCCCATCTGGTAAAACGGCAGGTAGTCCTGCGGAATCAATTCATGCACGCGCTGCCACTCGGCGATGGAGCCGGGTAGGTCCCCGACGGCCTGCAGAAAAAGGGCGAAGTTTGCGTGTAATTGAAAATCGTCCGGATGCCGTTCGATCTGGAATTGAAAATTTTTTCCAGCTTCCGTCGCTTCGGCGGAATCCATCCGCGCTTTCAGTCCCGTGACCCGCGCCTGTAATGCCGCCA